>NZ_JBHWJJ010000036.1:0-66795 GCF_042732005.1 Streptomyces sp. NPDC059851
GTCTCCGATATTCCGGAGACCGCGGCTTCGCCGTCCGTGCGGATCGAACCCGAAGGGTCAGACGGTTTCGGGGAGCTCCTCCAGCCCCTCGGCGACCAGCTTCGCGAGGCGGTCCAGTGCCACCTCGGCACCTTCGGCCTCGGAGGCCAGGATGATCTCCTCGCCGCCCTGGGCACCCAGGCCCAGCACCGCCAGCATGGAGGCGGCGTTGACGGGGTTCCCGTCGGCCTTCGCGATGGTCACCGGGACGCCGGAAGCGGTCGTCGCCCGGACGAAGATCGAGGCGGGACGGGCGTGCAGGCCCTCGGTCCAGCCGACGTTGACGCGGCGCTCTGCCATGGTGATGCCCTTCAGGTTCTCACGGTTGTCTAGACCAGTCTCTCACGACGCCCCGAGTGCTCGGACCGGCCCACGACCCGGCCTCCGCCCCGGCCCACGCCCCGGCCTGCGACCGGCTCCCGACCGACTCCCGACCGACATCGGACCCGGACCTTCCGCCGCTCGACGCACCCCAGCTTGCACCGGTTCGCACGGCATTGCCGTATGCGCCGCGCAGGAGCCCTCCAGCCCGTCCTGGCCTTAAGATCGCGGCATGACCACCGCGTCGGACCCCGCGTACCCGGCCCACTGGGAAGCCGACGTCGTCCTGCGGGACGGCGGCACCGCCCGGATCAGGCCCATCACCACCGAGGACGCCGGGCGGTTGGTCAGCTTCTACGACCAGGTCTCCGACGAGTCGAAGTACTACCGCTTCTTCGCCCCCCACCCCCGGCTCTCCGACCGCGACGTCCACCGCTTCACGCATCACGACTACGTGGACCGCGTCGGCCTCGCGGCCACCGTCGGCGAGGAGTTCATCGGCACCGTCCGCTACGACCGCATCGGCCCCGACGGCCGTCCCGCCTCCGCCCCCGCCGACGAGGCCGAGGTCGCCTTCCTCGTCCAGGACGCCCACCAGGGCCGCGGCGTCGCCTCCGCGCTGCTGGAACACATCGGGGCCGTCGCCCGGGAGCGGGGCATCCGCCGGTTCGCGGCGGAGGTGCTGCCCGCCAACACCAAGATGATCAAGGTGTTCACGGACGCCGGGTACCAGCAGAAGCGCAGCTTCGAGGACGGCTCCGTCCACCTCACCCTCGACCTCGAACCCACCGCCGAGTCCCTGGCCGTCCAGCGTGCCCGCGAACAGCGCGCCGAGGCCCGCTCCGTGCAGCGGTTGCTGGCCCCCGGCTCGGTCGCGGTGGTAGGGGTCAGCCGCTCCGGCGTCGGCGTCGGCGCGGCGGCCCTGCGGAACCTGCGCGACAGCGGATTCCGCGGCCACCTCTACGCCGTGAACGAGGCGCGGGCCGCCGGCGTCGAAGGGGACCTGCTGGAGGGCGTACGGGCCTACCGCTCCCTCCGCGAGATCGACGCCCCGGTCGACCTCGCGGTCGTCGCGGTCCCCGCCGGGAGGGTGCCGCAGGTGGTGGCCGACTGCGGCGAGCACGGCGTCCAGGGGCTCGTCGTCCTGTCCGCCGGGTACGGGGAGAGCGGTCCGGCCGGGCTCGACCGGCAGCGCGAACTGGTGCGGCAGGTGCGCTCGTACGGGATGCGGCTGATCGGGCCGAACGCGTTCGGCGTGATCAACACCGCCCCGGAGGTGGTCCTCAACGCCTCGCTCGCCCCGGTGCCGGCCCCCGTCCCCGGCCGGATCGGGTTGTTCACGCAGTCCGGCGCGATCGGCATGGCGCTGCTGTCCGCGCTGCTCCGGCGCGGCGAAGGCCTGTCGTCCTTCGTCTCCGCGGGCAACCGGGCCGACGTCTCCGGCAACGACATCCTCCAGTACTGGTACGAGGACGAGGCCACCGACGTGGCCCTGATGTACCTCGAAACCCTCGGCAACCCGAGGAAGTTCACCCGGCTCGCGCGCCGTACCGCCGCCGTCAAACCGGTCGTCGTCGCCAAGGGTGGCCGGCACACCCCGGCCGGCCACGTGGTCCCCGGAACCAGGCTGCCGGAGAGCACCGTCTCGGCGCTGCTGCGGCAGGCCGGCGTGATCCGGGTCGACACGGTGACCGAGCTGGTGGACGTGGGGCTGCTGCTCGTCTCGCAGCCGGTGCCGGCCGGGCCGCGCGTGGCGATCCTCGGCAATTCCGAATCCCTCGGCTTCCTCACCTACGACGCCTGCCTGGCCCAGGGGCTGCGCCCCGGAGCCCCGCTCGACCTGACCACGGCGGCCTCGCCGGCGGACTTCGGGCGGGCCGTGGCCGCCGCCCTGGCCTCCGACGCCCACGACGCGGTGGTGGTCACCGCGATCCCGTGGGTGAACGGGGGAGCGGGCGCCGACGACCTGGCCGACGCCCTGCGCGACGCCGTCGCCGCGCACCCCGGCAAGCCGGTGGCGGTCGTCCACGTCGAGCTGGCCGGGTTCGCGGAGTCCCTCTCCCGCGCCGACGTGCGCATCCCCGCCTACCCGGCCGCCGAGCGGGCCGTACGGGCCGTCGCCGAGTCCGTCCGCTACGGGCAGTGGCGGCGGGCCAACGCGGAGTCCGGGCACGTCCCCGAGTACGAGGACATCGACGAGGCCGGGGCCGCGGCCCAGCTCGCCGGGCTCCTGGCCGAGGTCGGTGGCAGCGACGGGGTGCTCACCCTCGCCGACTCCGACGCCGCGGCGCTGCTCGCCAGGTACGGGATCCGGGTGCTGCCCACCCTGCCGGCGCCCAGCGCCGACGCCGCGGTCAAGGCCGCCGAGGCCCTCGGCTACCCGGTCGCGCTCAAGACCACCGCCCCGCACCTGCGCCACCGGGCCGACCTGGGCGGCGTACGCCTCGACCTGGCCAACGAGGCCGCGCTGCGCCGTGCGTACGGCGAGCTCACGGGCCTGCTCGGCTCGCCGGTCGAGCTGCTGCCCGTGGTCCAGCCCATGGTCCCGCGGGGCGTGGACACGGTCGTGCGGTCCGTCATCGACCCCGCCGCCGGCGCCGTCCTGTCGTTCGGGCTCGCCGGCGTCGCCTCCGAGCTGCTCGGCGACACCGCCCACCGGATCGTGCCGGCCACCGACCGGGACGTCGCCGGACTGATCCGGTCCATCCGGGCCGCGCCCCTCCTCTTCGGTTGGCGCGGCAGCGACCCCGTCGACACCCCGGCCCTGGAGGAGCTGCTCCTGCGCCTCTCCCGCCTCGTGGACGGCCACCCTGAAGTGGTCGGCGTCACCCTGGAACCCGTCGTCGTCGCCACCGAGGGGCTCTCGGTGCTGAGCGCCACGGTCCGCATCGCCCGTCCTCCGGCCCGCACCGATCTCGGTCCCCGGACACTCCCCAGCTACTGAGCGCGTCCGGGGGCGGCCGGGGCGCCCCCTGCGGGCCTTAGGATGGACCCCATGGCGAAATCCGGTACGACGACCCAGGGGCTGCGCGCGGCGATCGAGCGCAGCGGCTACTACCCGGCCCTCGTGGCAGAGGCCGTGGAGGCCGCTGTGGGCGGCGAGCCGATCTCGTCGTACCTGGTCCACCAGGAGACGACGTTCGACTCCAACGAGGTGCGCCGGCACGTCACCGTGCTGGTCCTGACCGGCAACCGCTTCATCGTGAGCCACACCGACGAGCAGGCCGCCGACTCCGGGTCCCCGTCCCCGTACGCGACCACCTCCACCGAGTCGGTGAAGCTGTCCGGGATCTCCTCGGTGGTGCTCAGCCGTGTCGTCGCCAACCCCGAGTCCTACACGCCGGGCACCCTGCCCCGCGAGGTCGTCCTGACCATCGGCTGGGGCGCGGTCTCCCGCATCGACCTGGAGCCCGCCGCCTGCGGCGACCCGAATTGCGACTCCGACCACGGCTACACCGGCAACTCCACCGCCGACGACCTCAGCCTGCGCGTCAGTGAGGCCGGCGACGGCCCCGAGGCGGTCCGCCAGACCCTCCTCTTCGCCCAGGCGCTGTCGGAGGCGACCGCGGCGACCGCCTCCTCCGCCCGCTGATGTCCTACTCCGTACCCGCGAACTGGGACGAGCCGGAGCTGCTGGACCTGGCAGGCGCCCCCGTCCCGCAGTACGGGACCGGCTCGCTCGCCGACCTGCTGCCGACCCTCGTCGCCGGCCTCGGGGTCCCCGGGTTCACCGCCGCCATCACCGAGCTGACGCCGGCCGACCGCAACTGCGTGTTCCTGGTCGACGGCATGGGCTGGGAGCAGATCAAGGCCCACCCGGACGAGGCCCCGTTCCTGACCTCCCTGCTCGGCAGCTCGCGCGGCGGCACCGGCCGCCCGATCACCGCGGGCTTCCCGGCGACCACCGCCACCTCGCTGGCCTCCGTCGGCACCGGCCTGCCGCCGGCCCGGCACGGGCTGCCCGGCTACGCGGTCCGCAACCCCGCCACCGGCGGGCTGATGAACCAGCTCCGCTGGCAGCCCTGGTCCCCGCCGAAGCCCTGGCAGCCGTACCCGACCGTCTTCCAGCTGGCGGCCGAGGCCGGAGTGGCCACCGCGCAGGTGTCCTCGCCCGCCTTCGAGACCACCCCGCTCACCAAGATCGCGCTGAGCGGCGGCACCTTCCTCGGCCGTATGACCGGCGAGGAGCGCATGGACCTGGCGGCCGAGCGCCTCGCCGCCGGGGACCGCTCGCTGGTCTACACGTACTTCAGCGAGCTCGACGGAGCCGGCCACCGGCACGGCGTGGACTCCGACGCCTGGCGCGGCCAGCTGATGTACGTCGACCGGCTCGTGCAGCGGCTCGCCGAACAGCTGCCGCCGCGCACCGCGCTGTACGTGACCGCCGACCACGGCATGGTGGACGTCCCCTTCGACGAGGACTCCCGCATCGACTTCGACGAGGACTGGGAGCTGGGCGCGGGCGTGGCCCTGCTCGGCGGCGAGGGCCGGGCCCGGCACGTGTACGCGGTACCGGGCGCCGAGGCCGACGTGCTGACGGTGTGGCGCGAGGTGCTCGGCGACCGGTTCTGGATCGCGAGCCGCGAAGAGGCCCTGGAAAGGGGCTGGTTCGGGCCGCCGGGGGAGTGCGACGAGCGCGTCCTCGGGCGGATCGGCGATGTGGTCGCGGCCGCGCACGCCGATGTCGCGATCACCGCGTCCGTGAACGAGCCGAACGAGTCGGCACTCACCGGAATGCACGGCTCGATGACTGCGGCCGAGCAGCTCGTCCCGCTGCTCGAAGTGCGCACCTGACCGACCCGACGCCCCGCCCGTACCGACCCGATCCCGGCCCGGACCGGGCCTGCCCGGCCCCCGGTTCCCCCGGCCCCCATTCCTCACCACGACCCGGAAGGTCCCGTTTCCTCCATGCCTGAACTGGTGTTTTTCTCCGGCACGATGGATTGCGGGAAGAGTACCCTCGCGCTCCAGATCGGGCACAACCGCTCGGCACGGGGGCTGCAGGGCGTGATCTTCACGCGCGACGACCGCGCCGGGCAGGGCAAGCTCTCCTCCCGTCTCGGCCTGGTGACGGAGGCGGTCGAGGCCGCCCCGGCCATGGACCTGTACGCCTACCTGGTGGGCCAGATGTCGCAGGGCGGCAAGGTCGACTACGTGATCGTGGACGAGGCGCAGTTCCTCGCCCCCGAGCAGATCGACCAGCTCGCCCGGGTCGTGGACGACCTGGGGCTGGACGTCTTCGCGTTCGGCATCACCACGGACTTCCGCACCAAGCTCTTCCCGGGCTCGCAGCGGCTGATCGAGCTGGCGGACCGGATCGAGACCCTCCAGGTGGAAGCCATGTGCTGGTGCGGGGCACGCGCCACGCACAACGCCCGCACGGTCGGCGGCGAGATGGTCGTGGAGGGTGAGCAGGTCGTCGTCGGCGACGTCAACCGGTCGCCGGAGGAGGTCGGTTACGAGGTCCTGTGCCGCCGCCACCACCGGCGCCGCATGACGAGCGCCGCGGCCCGGGCGGGGGCGATCTCCCCGGACGTCCTGCCGGTCAACCCCGCCTGACCCGGTCAACCCCGCCTGACCCGGTCCACGCCGGCTGACCCGGCCGGGCTCCGCGGCACGGCCGCCGCCGAGCCGCCCTGGTCGGCCGGGAGCCGGTCCAGCCGCATCTGCACCGGAGCGCCCCGGGCGTTCAGAGGCCGTTGCCGGGGCGGAGTTCGACGAGGGCGAGCAGGGCACCCTCGGGGTCCGTGACCGTGGTGACCCGGCCGGTGAGGCCCTCACGGGGCGGCTGGACCACGCGCCCGCCCAGCCGGTGCACCAGGGCCGCGGCCGCGTCGGCGTCGTCGACGGCGAAGTACGTCATCCAGTGCGGGCCGCGGTCGTGCGGGAGGGAGCGTCCGACACCGTGCACGGCGGCGACCGGCCGGCCGTCGAGCAGCAGGGTCAGGTAGTCGAAGTCGGGGGGCGCGGCGGCCGAGGCGGGAGCTGTGGTGCGCTGCACGGCCTCGTGGCCGAAGACGTGCTCGTAGAACTTGCCCACGGTCGTGGTGTCCTGGGTGACCAGCTCGGCCCAGACGGGGGTGCCGTGGACGCCGGACAAGCGGGTCCCGGCGCTCTCCTCGGCCTGCCACAGCCCGAACACCGCCCCCAGGGGGTCGGAGCAGATCGCAGTACGGGCCGCGCCCGCCGCGTCGAGCGGGCCCACGGCGACCGTGCCGCCGCAGGAGCGGACCGCCTCGGCCGCCGCGTCGGCGTCGTCGGTGGCGAAGTACGTCGTCCAGGTCACCGGAAGGTTCCGGTCCGGCGGCATCTCGCCGATCCCGGCCACCTCCTGGCCGCCGAGGAGGGCGCGGACGTACGGGCCGAAGGATTCGGGGCCGGGCTCGTACTCCCAGCCGAAGAGGTCGGTGTAGAAGGCCTCGGTGGTCCCGAGGCCGTGCACCATCAGACTCGACCAGCACGGGGTGCCGGGCGGGCGCCGCGTCGCGTGTGCTGCCTCGCTCATGTCAGCCGTTTCCTCCCTCGTGGGTCTGTGCCGGAGCAGATGGTTGCACTCCGGCGGGTCCGGCGCGCCCCGACCGGCCGGAGTTCGCCGGAGCGGGGGTACATGACCGAATCGGTGCGGCCCGCCCGTATCGGGCTTGTTACGCGGGCCGCGGGGCGGGGAGGAAGATGGCTGCATGACTGCGAACACTGCGATTCTCTCCGCCGCCGAGCTGGCGGGCGTGCTGGCCGGTCCGCGGCCGCCGGTGCTGCTGGACGTCCGCTGGCAGCTGGGCGGACCCGATCAGCGGTCCGCGTACGAGGCCGGGCACCTGCCGGGTGCCGTGTACGTCGACCTGGACCGCGAACTGGCTGGTCCGCCGGGGCCGGGCGGGCGCCATCCGCTGCCGGACCCGGACGAGTTCGGTGCGGTGATGCGCCGGGCCGGGGTCGGCGCGGACACGGACGTGGTCGTGTACGACGGGGGCCTGGGCTGGGCCGCGGCCCGCGCGTGGTGGCTGCTGCGCTGGACGGGGCACACGCGGGTCCGGGTGCTGGACGGCGGCCTGGCCGCGTGGACCGCGGCGGGTGGTGTGCTGTCGTCCGAGTCGCCGACCCCTGTCCAGGGCGATTTCAAGCCAAGTCCGGGAGCCGTCGGTCTGCTGGACGCGGACGCGGCGGCGGCCCTCGCGCGCAGCGGTCTCCTGCTGGACGCGCGGGCGGCGGAGCGTTACCGGGGCGAGGTGGAGCCGATCGACCCGGTCGGCGGGCACGTCCCCGGGGCGGTGTCGGCGCCGACGACGGAGAACGTGGGACCGGACGGGCTGTTCCGGCCGGTGGAGGAGCTGCGGGCGCGCTTCGACGCGCTGGGCGCGGGTGGTGACGTCCCGGTGGGGGTGTACTGCGGTTCGGGTGTGTCCGGGGCGCACGAGGTGCTGGCCCTGGAGGTGGCAGGGATCCCGGCCGCGCTGTACGCCGGCAGTTGGTCGGAGTGGTCCTCGGACCCGGACCGGCCGGTGGCCACGGGTCCCGAGCCCCAGTAGGCGGAAGCCCGGAGGGGCCCAGAAGTCCGCCGGGCCGGGGCGCAACGGCGGTCGCGCCCGGGCCCGGCGGGTGGCCCGTCGGCCGCTACTCCTGTTTCTTGCGTCGGGTGCCGAAGACGATCTCGTCCCAGCTGGGGACCGCCGCGCGGCGGCCCGGGCGGACGCCGTCGGCCTCGGCCTGGCGGTCCGTGGTGCCGGTCAGGCGCTCGCGGTGACCGGCCACCGTCCGCGGCATGAGGACGTCCGCGTACGCGGCGCCCGCACCCGCCGAGGCCGCCGGGGGCTCCTCGGCCTCGACCTCCTCCGCCGGGGGGTCGTCGCGCTCGGGGACCACGAGGTCGCCGCGGAAGCTCGGCACCGCCTCCAGCAGGCTGGTCAGCGTGTCCCGCTCCTCCTCCGGCTCCGGCGCGGGCGCCACGGGGCGCTCCGGCCGGTCGAGGGTGCGGTCGAGCGGCCGGTCCCGGGGCAGCCGGGCGATCCTCGGCACGAACGGGTAGCTGGGCTCCGGGGTGGTCGGCAGGTCGTCGGCCTCGCCGATCAGCGCGCGGGCCTCGTCGTCCACGGCCACGACCAGGCGGCGCGGCGGGTCGTACGTCCAGCTGGCCGAGTGGGTCTCGCCCGCGACGCGGTAGACCAGCAGGACCTCCCAGGTGCCGTCGTCGCGGCGCCAGGAGTCCCACTGGACGGAGTCCTTGTCGACGCCCCGGATCAGCAGCCGCTCCTGCACGGCCTCACCGAGCTGGGGCCCGGTGTTCTCGCCGGGGCGGCGTACGGGGGTCTTGCGGGCCCGCTCCGCCATGAAGGCGCGCTCGGCGAGCACCGGCCCCTCGAAGCGGCGTACGCGGTCGACGGGGATGCCGGCGAGCTGAGCGACCTCCTCCGCGGAGGCTCCGGCCCGTATGCGCGCCTGGATGTCGCGGGGGCGGAGGTGGCTCTCCACCTCGATCTCGATCTGGTTCAGGCGCGCGCGGTCGTTGCGCACGGCAGCCCGAAGCCGCTCGTCGATCGGAAGGGTGTACTCCGTGCTGTCCGCAGCCTTGAGCACCAGTCGTGTGCCGTCATTGGAGACGGCCACGACACGCAGTTCGGGCATGGGGACCTCCCGGGTGGTGCCTGCCGACGTCACGTGCGTCGCTGCTTCCGCTAGTCGAGTGTGGCCTGCCCGGGTGCAGCCTGCCACAACCTTGCCGAGTTAAACCGGCGTGTCGGGCATGCGCCCTTGATCGCCGTTATGGCACGGTTACCTGTTGGGTACGCACAGTGACCGAGTGGTTACTGTGCGCAGCAGGCGCCCGTGCAATGCCGCGGCATCACCGGTCCGAGTGCCGCTTCTCCGTCAACCGGCCCCCATCTCCTGGGTCCGGACAGCCGAAAGGAAGGACGGCCCCAGGCCTCGCCACAGTACTCCATTCGGGCCACCGCGGTGGACCGCCGCGCCGCCGAACTTGGCCGTGTCGGCGGCCGTTGGGCTGCCCAGGATCGTGTCGGGCCTGCGACCGTGCCCGTTTTCTGGTGTCTTGGTGTAGAGGATCCGCAAAAACGGAGGCGTTCGTTTCGCTCGGGGGTGGAGTGACTCCCGGGAGCGATGGGGCCGGGTGAGTGCAAGAGTGGTGCGACACACTCCAGGTGACGGCGGGACAGGACCGGACGCCCGGGACCCGTGGCGACCCGGGACCCGGGACCCGGGTCCGGCCCCGCCCCGCCCCGGGTCCTGCCCGGTCCGGGGCGGGTGTCACCCGGGCGGAGGCCCGCGCGGGTTCAGTCGCCCAGCACCCGCCTGAGGTAGTCGTTGCCGAACAGCCGGTCCGGGTCCAGTCGGTCCCGCAGGGCGGTGAACTCCCCGAACCGCGGATAGGCCTCGGCCAAGTACTGCGCGTCCCGCGTGTGCACCTTGCCCCAGTGGGGCCGCCCGCCGTACGCGGTGAAGATGCGCTCGGCGGCGGTGAAGTAGGCCTGGTACGGGGTGCCCCTGTACATGTGCACGGCGATGTACGCCGTGTCCCGCCCCGAGGCCGTGGACAGGGCGATGTCGTCCGCCGGGGCCGTGCGCACCTCCACGGGGAAGCTGATGCGCAGTCGGGAGCGGTCGACCATCGCCTTGAGCTCCCGCAGCGCCTCGACGGCGTGCTCGCGCGGAAGGGCGTACTCCATCTCCACGAACCGCACCCGGCGCGGGCTGGTGTACACCTTGTACGGGATGTCGGTGTAGGTGCGCGCGGACAGGGCGCGGCTGGCGATCCGGGCGATGCCGGGTATCGCCGCCGGGACGGCCCGGCCCAGGGAGTTGACGGCCTGGAAGACGCCGTTGGACAGGAGCTCGTCCTCGATCCAGGCGCTCACCGGCCCGGGCGGGGCGGCGGGGCCCTGGCTGCGGTTGTTGCGCTTGGTGTTGCAGTTGCCGGTGTGCGGGAACCAATAGAACTCGAAGTGCTCGTTCTCCGCGAAGTGCTCCTCGAACTCCGCGGTCACCCGGTCGAAGCGCATGGGCTCCTCACGGGCGGTCAGGAAGAACAGCGGCTCGACGGCGAAGGTGATCGCGGTGACGATGCCGAGCGCGCCGAGGCCGATCCGGGCGGCCGAGAAGACCTCGGGGTTCTCCTTCTCCGAGCAGGCGAGCAGTCGCCCGTCGGCGGTGACCAGCTCCAGGCCGCGTATCTGGGCGGCGATGGAGGCGGAGTCGCGGCCGGTGCCGTGGGTGCCGGTGCTGGTCGCACCCGAGACGGTCTGCTCCATGATGTCGCCCATGTTCGTGAGCGACAGCCCCTCGGCGGCGAGGGCCCGGTTGAGGTCCTTCAGTGCCGTGCCCGCCGCGACCGTCACGGTGCCGGCGGACCGGTCGATGCCGAGGATCCCGGCGAGCGCCTGGGGGCGCAGGAGCACCCCGTCGGTGGCGGCGGCCGCGGTGAAGGAGTGGCCGGAACCGACCGCCTTCACCCGCAGCCCGTCCTCGGTGGCCCGCCGGACGGCCTCCTGGACCTCCCCGACCGAGGTCGGGGTCACCACCCGTGCCGGTGCGGCGGTGACGTTGCCCGCCCAGTTACGCCATGCTGCCGGATTCCGCGGCGTGCCCGGTGCCCCCGGCTGCTTCCGTCCTGCTGTGACCGTCCCCATCGTCAGCTGGCTCCTCCCCTTGCGCCGACCTCGTCAGCCGGCGGTAACCCGCGAACGCGACCGCAGCCGCGGCGGTCCCCGCCGAGATGGAAACGACGTACCCGGTCTTCGCGCCGGCCGCGTCGATGACCCAGCCGGCCACGGAGGACCCGAGCGCGACGCCGACCGCGAGGCCGGTGCTGATCCAGGTCATGCCCTCGGTCAACTTCGCGCGTGGTACGTGCGCCTCTATCAGGGCCATCGTGGTGATCATCGTGGGAGCGATCGCGAGGCCCGAGACGAAGAGCGCCACGGCCAAGAACGGCAGGTTCCCGGCCAGTAGGAGGGGGATCATACTCACGGCCATCGCGCATACGCCCAGTACCCAACGGCGTTCGGCCTTCCCCTTCAGGTGGAGGAGTCCGAAGACGATGCCCGCGATGCAGGAGCCGGCCGCCCAGATCGCGAGGATGAAGCTGGCCGCGGACTTGTGGCCCTGCTCCTCGGCGAAGGCCAGGGTGACCACGTCGATGGAGCCGAAGATCGCGCCGGTCGCGACGAAGGTGGCCATCAGCACCTGCAGGCCGGGGGAGGCCAGCGCGGAGGTGCGGTCGGCGGCGGGGTCGCGCGGGTGCGGGGGCGGCTCGGTGGCGCGCTGAGCCGTCAGCCACCAGACGCCCACCAGCAGGCAGAGCGCGGCGACCAGCGGGCCGGCCTCGGGGAACCAGGTGGTCGACAGGCCGATGGCGAGGATCGGGCCGAAGATGAAGCAGACCTCGTCGACGACGGACTCGAAGGAGTACGCGGTGTGCAGCTCGCGCGGCTGGTCGCGGTAGAGCGCGGTCCAGCGGGCGCGGATCATCGAGCCGACGCTCGGTACGCAGCCCGCCAGCGCCGAGAAGACGAACAGGGTCCAGTCCGGGAGCCCGTTCGCCGCGGACAGCAGGAGTCCGGCGACCGCGGCGAGCGCGATCACGGTGGCGGGGCGGAGTACCCGCCGCTGGCCGTGCTGGTCGACCAGGCGGGAGACCTGCGGGCCGACGACGGCGGCCGACAGGGCCAGGGTCGCGGTGAGCGCGCCGGCCAGTGCGTATCGGCCGGTGATCTCGGAGATCATGGTGAGGATGCCGACGCCGACCATCGACAGCGGCATCCGGCCTATGAAGCCGGCAGCGCTGAACCCCTTGGTGCCGGGGGCGGCGAAGATGGCGCGGTAGGGACTGGGCAAGGTGCCCTCCGTAAGGGACGTCGCTGGCCCATACAGGTTACGTGTGCCGACAGGCGCCCGCACGGGGGTGATCCAGACAGGAAGTTAGGTTTACCTTACCTGTGGCCTGCGGGGGTGGGTCGCGGCGGGCCCCGTTCCCCGCCCAGGGGGCCGGGTGGCAGGATTCGAGGCATGTCAGACCAGCTCCGCGCCGCCGCCTCGCCCCCGGCCCAAGGCCCTGCCGGCCCCTACGACGCCCTCCTGCTGCTCTCGTTCGGAGGGCCCGAGGGACCCGACGACGTCGTCCCCTTCCTGGAGAACGTCACGCGCGGGCGCGGGATCCCGCGCGAGCGGCTCAAGGAGGTCGGACAGCACTACTTCGGCTTCGGCGGGGTCAGCCCGATCAACGCGCAGAACCGCGAGCTGCTGGACGCGCTGCGCAAGGACTTCGCCGAACACGGACTGGACCTGCCCGTCTACTGGGGCAACCGCAACTGGGCGCCCTACCTCACCGACGCCGTGCGGGAGATGGCCGCCGACGGACGGCGGCGCATCGCGGTGCTGGCGACCAGCGCCTACGCCTCGTACTCGGGCTGCCGCCAGTACCGCGAGAACCTCGCGGACGCACTGGCCGCCCTGGAGCAGGAGGGCGTGGCCGAGCTGCCGCGGGTCGACAAGCTGCGGCACTACTTCAACCACCCCGGCTTCGTACAGCCGATGATCGACGGGGTGCTGGCGGCGCTGGAGTCGCTGCCGCAGGAGGTGCGCGCCGGCGCACACCTGGCCTTCACCACGCACTCGATCCCCACCGCGTCCGCGGACGCCTCCGGCCCGGCCGGGGAGCACACGACCGGCGGTGAGGGCGGGGCGTACGTCCGGCAGCACCTGGACGTCGCGAAGGTGATCGCGGACGCGGTGCGCGCCGAGACGGGTGCCGAGCGGCCCTGGGAGCTGGTCTACCAGTCGCGCAGCGGCGCCCCGCACGTCCCGTGGCTGGAGCCCGACGTCTGCGACCACCTGGAGGCGCTCCACGGTGCGGGTGCGCCGGCGGTGGTGATGGTGCCGATCGGCTTCGTCTCGGACCACATGGAGGTCATGTACGACCTCGACACCGAGGCCATGGCCAAGGCCGCGGAGCTGGGGCTGCCGGCGGTGCGCTCGGCGACCGTGGGGGCCGACCCGCGCTTCGCGGCAGCGGTCCGGGAGCTGGTGCTGGAGCGGGCCGCGGCGGAGCGGGGCGAGCCGGTGGAGCGGTGCGCCCTGGGGCTGCTCGGGCCGAGCCACGACCTGTGCCCGACCGGCTGCTGCCCGGCGCGGACCGCCCGGCCGGCGGCCGCGGGTGCCGACAGCCCGTACGCGTGAGGGGGAGCGGACCGTGACATCCGAGACGCACGAGGGGGCCGGGGCCCCGGACGGGCTGGCGGCCGAGCTGCTGGAGGTGGCGCTGGAGGCCGCCGGGGCCGCCGGAGAGCTGCTGCGGGACGGTAGGCCGGCCGATCTGGCGGTGGCCGCGACGAAGAGCAGCCCGATCGACGTGGTGACCGAGATGGACCTCGCCGCCGAGAAGCTGATCACCCGTGTCCTGGAGCGGAGGCGGCCGGACGACGGGCTGCTCGGCGAGGAGGGCGCGGACCGGCCGGGCACCAGCGGGGTGCGCTGGATCGTGGACCCGCTGGACGGCACCGTCAACTACCTGTACGGGCTGCCCGCCTGGAGCGTGTCCGTCGCGGCCGAGTACCGGGGCGAGACCTTGGTCGGGGTCGTGGCGGTCCCCCTGCGCCGGGAGACCTTCCGTGCCGTGCTCGGCGGCGGGGCGTGGCTCGGGGAGACCCGGCTCGCGTGCCGCGCCGCCGCACCGCTGGACCAGGCCCTGGTGGCCACCGGCTTCGCCTACCTCCAGCCCCGCAGGGCGCAGCAGGCGGACGTCGTGCAGCAGGTGGTCCCGCGGGTGCGCGACATCCGGCGGGGCGGGTCGGCGGCCATCGACCTCTGCGACGTGGCCGCGGGACGGCTGGACGCGTACTACGAGCGGGGGCTCAACCCCTGGGACCTGGCGGCGGGGGTGCTGATCGCCCGCGAGGCGGGGGCGCTGACCGGCGGCCGGCCGGGGGAGCCCGCCTCCGGCGAGCTGGCGCTCGCGGGCACGCCGGCCGTGTTCGAGGCGCTGCAGCCGCTGCTGGAGGCGGCAGGGGCCTGGCACGACTAGCGCGCGGCGCTACGGCCGGACGGCGCGGAGCAGGTGCGGGGACCCCGGCCGCCCGAGGGCGGCCGGGGTCCGTGGGTGGCGGGGGAGGGTCAACAGGCGGAGACGGGCACTCCGTGTTCGGCGGCGAGGCGCTGGAGATCCTCCAGTTCGGCCTGCTCCACTTCCACGAGGTGGTCGTCGCCCGTCTCACGGGCGTGCTGGAGGTCGGACTGCGTGGTCCTGATGCGCTGCATGAGACCTGCGGTGAATGCGTCCATGGTGGGTTCGCCCCCTCTTCATGGGTCGGCGGCGGCACGCGGCAGTCCGCCGTCAGGGAGTGGTCGGGGTGTGCTGACGTCCTCCCCGGCACCCTGGGCCCAGAAACCTCGCAAGGCCAGGGAATCCACACTTCCACCTCGGATCGGGCCCGGATCGGGCCCCGTGTGGCGCCTTACAGCCGGTTTACGGCTGAAACGGGCAGGATGGTCGGCGCAACACACGTGTGCCCTGAGGGCTCGGAGGAAGGAAACGACGTGCGCGTACTCGTCGTCGAGGACGAGCAGCTGCTCGCCGATGCGGTGGCCACCGGACTGCGCCGCGAGGCCATGGCCGTGGACGTCGTGTACGACGGCGCCGCGGCCCTGGAGCGCGTCGAGGTCAACGACTACGACGTCGTCGTGCTGGACCGGGACCTCCCGCTCGTGCACGGCGACGACGTCTGCCGGAAGATCGTCGAGCTGGGCGTGCCCACGCGGGTGCTGATGCTGACCGCTTCGGGGGACGTGAGCGACCGGGTGGAGGGGCTGGAGCTCGGGGCTGACGACTACCTGCCCAAGCCCTTCGCGTTCACCGAGCTGACCGCCCGCGTGCGCGCCCTCGGGCGGCGTACGACCGTCGCCCTGCCGCCCGTGCTGGAGCGGGCCGGGATCAGACTCGACCCGAACCGGCGTGAGGTGTTCCGTGAGGGCCGCGAGGTGCAGTTGGCCCCCAAGGAGTTCGCGGTGCTGGAGGTCCTCATGCGGAGCGAGGGGACCGTCGTCTCCGCCGAGCAGCTGCTGGAGAAGGCATGGGACGAGAACACCGACCCGTTCACCAACGTGGTCCGGGTCACGGTCATGACCCTGCGCCGCAAACTCGGGGAGCCGCCGGTCATCGTGACCGTGCCCGGTTCCGGATACCGGATCTGACGCGGGTGGCACCGGCTCCGGCGCCGCCGTCCGCGCCTCCGAAACCGACCTGGGACCCCGGCCAGCCCGAGGGTCCCTTCCCTTGGCTCCGCCCCACCATCCGCATACGCCTCACACTCCTGTACGGCGGCATGTTCCTGATCGCCGGGATCCTGCTGCTGTCGATCATCTACCTGCTGGCGGCGCAGGCGCTGCGGGAGGGCAACGCCCTGCCGTTCAAGATCATCAGCGTCAGCGGGCAGAAGATCGTGGTCTCCAGCCCCACCTGCCCCGGTGTAGGGGCCGACCAGTCGGCCGAGCAGTTCAACACGGCGATCCAGGCGTGCATCCTCGAACAGCGCCGGCACGCGCTGGACGACCTGCTCAGCCGGTCGCTGATGGCCCTGCTGGGCCTGAGCATCATCGCCTTCGCCTTCGGCTACGCCATGGCGGGCCGGGTGCTCTCCCCGCTGGGCAAGATCACCCGTACCGCCCGCCGCGTCGTGGGCTCCGACCTGACCCGGCGCATCGAGCTGGACGGGCCGGACGACGAGCTCAAGGAGCTCGCCGACACCTTCGACGAGATGCTCGACCGCCTGGAGCGGGCCTTCACCGCCCAGCAGCGGTTCGTCGCCAACGCCTCGCACGAGCTGCGCACGCCGCTGGCGATCAACCGGACGTTGCTTGAAGTGCACCTGTCCGATCCGGGTGCGCCCGTGGAGCTGCAACAGCTGGGCAAGACCCTGCTCGCGACCAACGAGCGCAGCGAGCAGCTGGTCGAGGGCCTGCTGCTGCTCGCCCGCAGCGAGAACCAGATCGTCGAGCGCAAGCCCGTGGACCTGGCCGAGGTCGCCTCACGTGCCCTCGACCAGGCCCGGGCGGAGGCGGCGGCGAAGGGCGTGGAGATCCGCGGGGAGCGCGCCGCGGCCGTGGTGCAGGGCAACGGCGTGCTGCTGGAGCGGATCGCGCTCAACCTGGTGCAGAACGCCGTCCGGTACAACGTGTCGGAGGGCGGCTGGGTGGAGGTCACCACCGAGGCCCAGCACGGCCAGGCGGTCCTCGTGGTGTCGAACACCGGTCCGGTGGTCCCCGCGTACGAGGTGGACAACCTCTTCGAGCCCTTCAGGCGGCTGCGTACGGAGCGCACGGGCAGCGACAAGGGCGTCGGGCTGGGCCTGTCCATCGCGCGCTCCGTGGCGCGCGCACACGGCGGGCGGATCACGGCGACGCCCAGGGAGGGTGGAGGTCTCGTGATGCGTGTCACGTTGCCCCTCTGAGACCCCGAATCCTTGTTCGCCAAAAGCTGAATAGCTGTTCCTTGAACAAGTTGAATTCTGTGTGATCGGTCACATGGTCGCGTGTGAGGTCATGTGCGTTCAGTGGCCCAAAGAAGGCGCAGAAGGCCCGGAAAGTCCGGCAAGTCCGGGTTTCCGGACCCCCGCCTGGCGGAAAATACACCGGGTGGCCTTTGTGCAAGTCGGTCTGCGGACCGTGTACGGTCCCGGTCGTCATCCCAGCCGGTCGCCCCTTCAGGCGCGCGGCTGGGTGTCGATTGAGTAACAGACCTTGATGTGAGGCAAAATCTCCGCCTCAGGTCGGGCACAAGTCCGGCCTCTCGCGCGTTACGTGCGCTGAGACACCGCTAAATCCCAGAGGGGGAGAGCGAAACATGGCAACGGACTACGACACCCCACGCAAGACCGACGAGGACGTCGACAACGACAGCATCGAAGAGCTCAAGGCCCGGCGGAACGACAAGTCGGCCTCGAGCGTCGACATCGACGACTTCGACGCCGTGGAGGGCATGGAGCTCCCGGGAGCGGACCTCTCCAACGAGGAGCTGGCCGTCCGGGTGCTGCCCAAGCAGGCCGACGAGTTCACCTGCATGAGCTGCTTCCTGGTGCACCACCGCAGCCAGCTGGCGCGGGAGAAGAACGGTCAGCCGATCTGCCGCGACTGCGACTGAGGCGTCGGCCGTGACCGGCTCGACACCCTTCCGCAGGCTTCGCCTCCGGAAGTCCGCTGAACCGGTGGAGACACCGACGGGAGCCACCGGCCCGGAAACGGGCCAAGGAGCTCCCGGCGTGCCCGCCGTTCCCTCCGACGCCGCCGCGGTGGTGGTCCCGGCGGCAGGGGAGTCCGGCGAAGGGGGCCGGCAGCGTGCCGGCGCCCGGGGGCTGCGGGCCGTCAAGAGCGGGGTGCGCAAGGGCGGTGAGGGCGCCAGGGCCGCCGCCCTGTACGTCGCGGACCGCATCATCGAGAACGCCCCGCGCATCCCGGTCCGGGACCTCGCGACCCTGCGGGCCCAGTTCCCGGGCCTCGGCCCGGACCAGCTGGCCGACAAACTGATCGCCGGCGCCGCGAACGGCACCTCGACGGTGGGCGCGGGCATCGGTGCGGCGGCCATGCTGCCCGTGCCGCCCGCCATGCCCGTGGAGCTGGCCACGGAGATCACCGGCGTCGCCGCCATAGAGCTCAAGCTCATCGCCGAGCTGCACGAGGTCTACGGCCTGCGGCCGCCCGGCAACGTCAAGGACCGCAGCCTCGCGTACCTGACCGCCTGGACCGAGGAGCGCGGCGTCGACCTGACGAGGCCCTCGACGCTGAACTCCGTCCTCGGTGGCCAGATGAAGCGCGAACTGCGCCAGCAGGTCATGAAGCGGATGATCCGCAGTCTGCCGAACCTCATGCCGTTCATGGTGGGCGCGGCCGTCGGTGCGGTCATGAACCGCCGTGACACCCGCAGACTCGCCGAAAAGGTCCGTGGGGACCTGCGGAGCCGGGCCGTGCCCTGGGACGCCCTGCCGCCGCTCCCGCCCCTGCAGATGCCCGTCCAGCGCCTCCCCGAGGGCCCCGGCGATCCCGGGCGCGCCCTCGAAGGACCGCGCACCGAGCCCCAGGGCTGACCGCAGCGCCGGCGGCTGACCGCAGCGCCGGCCGGGCGGACCGACGACGGGCCCGGCCGCCCCGGTAGCCGCCGGTCAGCCGCCGGTCAGCCGCCGGCCGGGGCAGCGGCCCTGGCCGCCCGGACCGCCGCGGCCAGCGCCTCGGGCTCCCGGGTGGACAGGTACACGTACGGCGTCGGGTCGGCCGGGTCCGTCACCGGGATCCGCACCGCCGTCGGGACGTAGCTGCGCATCAGCATGAACGCACGCGTATCGGCCTTGTACGTCCGCCAGGCGCGCGCCTCCTCCGCGTCCAGCACCTCGGGCTCGCCCAGGGCCGACGCCGGGATCCGCGCATCGCCGGCGGCCAGTGATCCGTTCACCACGCGTACCCGCGCCGACCCGTACGAGCTCACCAGCAGCCCCGCCAGCGCCGCGCCGCCGATGAGCCCGGCCAGCAGCGGCAGGGTGCCCAGCGGCAGCAGCATCAGGGCGCCGGCGAGCCCCGTGAGGACGGTGATGCCCCACCAGGAGCGGGGGGCGGTCAGACGTTCGTCGTGGTGTGCGGGGGAGAGCTGCATGACATCAAGCCTGCCACGAGGCGACCGGCGGGTAGTGGCGCGGGTAAGGTCTGCGCCTGTGAGTGGACGAAACACTGCGTTGACGCCCCCGGACGATGCCGTCGCACCGGTCCGGCACCCGGAGGCCCCGGCTCCCGGCGAGTCGCTCGGTTCGCACTACGAGCACTGCTTCGGCTGCGGCGGCAACCAGTCGCACGGCCTCCACCTGGAGGCGCGGGCGGGCGACGGGGTGAGCGTCACCGCCGAGTTCACCGTCAGGCCCGCCCACCAGGGCGCTCCCGGCCTCGCGCACGGCGGCGTCCTCGCCACCGCACTCGACGAGACGCTGGGCTCCCTGAACTGGCTGCTGCGGGTCATCGCGGTGACCGGCCGGCTGGAGACCGACTACGTACGGCCGGTGCCCGTGGGCACCGTGCTGCACTTGCAGGCCGAGGTGACCGCCGTCGCCGGCCGCAAGATCTACTCCACCGCGGTCGGCCGGATGGGCGGGCCCGAGGGCCCCGTCGCCGTGCGCGCGGACGCACTCTTCATAGAGGTGAAGGTCGACCACTTCATCGACAACGGTCGGCCCGAGGAGATCCGGGCGGTCATGGCCGACCCGGACCAGGTCAGGCGCGCACGCGCCTTCGAGGTGAACCCCTGATGGCTCTGAACAATCACGACCCCGGTCACCAGGTCGACGTGCTGATCAAGCGCGTCGACCCCGAGGTGCCGATCCCCGCGTACGGCCACCCCGGCGACGCCGGATGTGACCTGGTGACCACCGAGGCCGCCGAGCTCGCCCCCGGCGAGCGCACGGTGCTGCCCACGGGGGTCTCGATCGCCCTGCCCGACGGGTACGCGGCGTTCGTGCACCCGCGTTCGGGACTGGCCGCCCGCTGCGGGCTCGCGCTCGTGAATGCCCCGGGGACGGTGGATGCCGGGTACCGTGGGGAGATCAAGGTGATCGTGGTCAATCTCGATCCGCGCGAGAGCGTCCGGTTCGAGCGCTTCGACCGCATTGCCCAGCTGGTTGTCCAGCGGGTCGAGAAGGTGCGCTTCCACGAGGTGGCGGAGCTTCCCGGCTCGGCGCGGGCCGACGGGGGGTTCGGCTCCACGGGAGGCCATGCGGCCGTGGCCGGAAACGGCGCTGGTCAGCAGGGTGGGAATGGCTACGCTTCGGTCGTATCCGACCGGGAAGGACAGTGACGTGTTCGGACGTCGCAAGAAGAACGACTCCGCCAAGGACGGCGGCGCGGCCGAGCAGGTCGTGGACGGCGTGGCTGCCGACGGCCGGGACGGCGCGGAGACCGACGCCGCCCCCCGCAGGGTGAAC
Organism: Streptomyces sp. NPDC059851; assembly: GCF_042732005.1. Classification (NCBI taxonomy): domain Bacteria; kingdom Bacillati; phylum Actinomycetota; class Actinomycetes; order Kitasatosporales; family Streptomycetaceae; genus Streptomyces; species Streptomyces sp. NPDC059851. The sequence continues at coordinate 20,316 of NZ_JBHWJJ010000036.1, forward strand.
CTGCCGCCGGCTCCGCGACCCGACGGCCCGTGGGACGTCACCGAGGTGCCCGGTTCCCCGGCGGAGGGCCGGGTCGACCTCGGCGGCATCCTCGTACCGGGTGTCGAAGGCATGGAACTGCGCGTCGAGGTCGCCGGTGACGCGATCGTCGCCGCGACGGTCGTGCTGGGCGACAGCGCCGTGCAGCTGCAGGCCTTCGCCGCACCCAAGAAGGAAGGCATCTGGGGCGAGGTCCGCGAGGAGATCGCGGCCGGCATCATCCAGCAGGGCGGTCGGATCGACGAGGTCGAGGGCCCGCTCGGTTGGGAACTGCGCGCCCAGGTGCCCGTGCCGATGCCCGACGGCCAGACCGGCGCCCAGCTGGTCCGCTTCGTCGGCGTCGACGGTCCGCGCTGGTTCCTGCGCGGTGTCATCTCCGGCCAGGGCGCGGTGCGCCCCGAGTCGGCGGGCGTGCTGGAGGCCATCTTCCGGGACACCGTCATCGTCCGTGGTGACGGCCCGATGGCTCCGCGCGACCCGATCGTGCTGAAGCTGCCGAACGACGCCCAGATGGTGCCGGACGGCGTGCAGACCGAGGACCAGGAGGGCTCCCGCTTTTCCGGCGGCATGGGCCAGCTGGAGCGCGGCCCGGAGATCACCGAGGTCCGCTGACCCTGCGGCCGCTCCTGCCGCTGGGCCGGCAGGTTCCGGCCGGCGCCGTCGTGTGCGACACGGGCCGTACCCCTTCGGGGGTGCGGCCCGCAACCGTGTCCGGCGGCCGGCCGGGCGTCAGGGATGCGTCAGAGATGGGCGGACGACCGGCCAAAAGTGCGTGAACAGCACAAACGTCCTTGAGAATGGGCGCATGGCACGCGGCAAGCTTCGGATCTACCTGGGCGCGGCCCCCGGAGTGGGCAAGACGTACGCCATGCTCTCCGAGGCGCACCGCCGGGTGGAGCGCGGTACGGACTGCGTCGTGGGGTTCGTCGAACACCACGGGCGGACGCGCACGGAGGTGATGCTGCACGGCCTGGAGGTCGTGCCGCGCCGGGAGGCCGCGTACCGGGGCGCCGTGTTCCCCGAGATGGACGTGGACGCGGTGCTGGCGCGGCGGCCGGCGGTGGCGCTGGTGGACGAGCTCGCGCACACGAACGTGCCGGGCTCGCGGAACGCCAAGCGTTGGCAGGACGTCGAGGAACTGCTCGGGGCGGGCATCGACGTGGTCTCGACGGTGAACATCCAGCACCTGGAGTCGCTGGGCGACGTCGTGGAGACGATCACCGGGGTGCGGCAGCGGGAGACGGTGCCGGACGAGGTGGTGCGGCGGGCCGACCAGATCGAGCTGGTCGACATGTCGCCGCAGGCGCTCAGGCGGCGCATGGCGCACGGCAACGTCTACGCGTCGGACAAGGTCGACGCGGCCCTGTCGAACTACTTCCGGCCGGGGAACCTGACGGCGCTGCGCGAGCTGGCGCTGCTGTGGGTCGCGGACCGGGTGGACGAGTACCTCCAGGAGTACCGGGACGAGCACGGCATCCGCGCCACCTGGCAGGCCCGTGAGCGGATCGTCGTCGGGCTGACCGGCGGCCCGGAGGGGCGCACGCTGATCCGGCGGGCGGCGCGGCTGGCGGAGAAGGGGGCGGGCGGCGAGGTCATGGCCGTGTACGTCGCCCGCAGCGACGGCCTCACCGCGGCATCCCCGAAGGAGCTCGCCGTCCAGCGCACCCTGGTCGAGGACCTGGGCGGAACGTTTCACCATGTGATCGGCGACGACATCGCCGCCGGCCTGCTGGACTTCGCCCGCGGGGTCAACGCCACCCAGGTCGTGCTCGGCTCCAGCCGCCGCAAACCCTGGCAGTACGCCTTCGGGCCGGGGGTCGGCGTCACCGTTGCCCGGGAGTCCGGACCCGACCTCGACGTGCACATCGTCACCCACGAGGAGGCCGCCAAGGGGCGCCGCCGCGGCCTGCCGCCGGCCCGCTCGGCCGCCCTGCTCGGCCGGACCCGGGTCATCGCCGGCTGGGTGGTCGGCGTCGTCTGCCCCGCCCTGCTGGCGATCCTGCTCACGCACGTCGACGCCGACCCGGGCCTGGCCAACGAGATGCTGCTGTTCCTGGCGCTCACCGTGGCCGCCGCCCTGCTCGGCGGGCTCTACCCGGCGCTGGCCTCGGCCGCCTTCGGCTCCCTGCTGCTGAACTACTTCTTCGCGCCGCCCCTGCACCGCCTGACGATCTCCGACCCCAAGAACATCGTGTCCATCGCGGTCTTCTTCGGCGTCGCGGTCTCCGTCGCCTCGGTGGTCGACCTCGCCGCCCGCCGCACCCACCAGGCGGCCCGGCTGCGCGCCGAGTCCGAGGTCCTGTCCTTCCTCGCGGGCAGCGTGCTGCGCGGCGAGACCACGCTGGACGCGCTGCTGGAGCGGGTCCGCGAGACCTTCGCCATGGAGTCCGTGGCCCTGCTGGAGCGCGGCGGCGACCGGGAGCCCTGGAAGCCGGCGGGCAGCGTCGGCCCGCACCCCGCCGCCCGGCCCGAGGACGCCGACGTGGACATGCCGATCGGGGACCGGATGGCGCTGGCCCTGTCGGGGAGGGTGCTGCCCGCCGAGGACCGCCGGGTGCTGGGCGCCTTCGCCGCCCAGGCGGCCGTCGTCCTTGACCGGCAGCGCCTGCTCGGCGAGGCCGAGGACGCCCGCCGCCTCGCCGAGGGCAACCGGATCCGGACCGCCCTGCTCGCCGCCGTCAGCCACGACCTGCGGACACCGCTCGCGGGGATCAAGGCCTCGGTCTCCTCCCTGCGCTCCGATGACGTGGACTGGTCGGAGGAGGACCGGGCCGAGCTGTTGGAGGGCATCGAGCAGGGCGCCGACCGGCTCGACCACCTGGTGGGCAACCTCCTCGACATGTCGCGGCTGCAGACCGGCACGGTCACCCCGCTGATCCGGGAGATCGACCTCGACGAGGTGGTCCCGGTGGCCCTGGGCGGCGTACCCGAGGACAGCGTCCTCCTGGACGTCCCCGAGACCCTGCCGATGGTCGCGGTCGACCCGGGGCTGCTGGAGCGGGCCGTGGCCAACGTCGTGGAGAACGCCGTCAAGTACAGCCCGTTGCACGTGCCGGTGCTCGTCGCCGCCAGCCACCTCGGCGACCAGGTCGAGGTACGCGTCGTCGACCGCGGCCCCGGAGTCCCCGACGGGGCCAAGGACCGGATCTTCGAACCCTTCCAGCGCCACGGCGACGCCCCCCGGGGGACCGGCGTCGGCCTCGGGCTCGCCGTTGCCCGCGGCTTCGCCGAGGCCATGGACGGCACCCTGACCGCCGAGGACACTCCCGGGGGAGGGCTGACCATGGTGCTCACCCTGCGCGCCGCTCCGCGCGGGCGTGCGCCGGCGCCCGACCGCATCCCCGATCCCGACCGCATCCCCGACCCCGGCCCGGCCGCCGCGCCCGGCCCGGCCGCCGCGCCCGGCCCGGCCGCCGCGCCCGATCCCGCCGATCCGACCGACCCGATACCCCCCGTACGAGAGAAAGCAGGACCTCCATGACCCGGGTGCTCGTGGTGGACGACGAGCCGCAGATCGTCCGAGCCCTCGTGATCAACCTCAAGGCGCGCAAGTACGAGGTCGACGCCGCCGCCGACGGGGCCGAAGCCCTGGAGCTGGCGGCGGCCCGCCACCCCGACGTCGTGGTCCTGGACCTCGGCCTGCCCGACATGGACGGCGTGGACGTGATCAAGGGGCTGCGCGGCTGGACGCGCGTCCCGATCCTGGTGCTGTCCGCCCGGCACAGCTCCGACGAGAAGGTCGAGGCCCTGGACGCGGGCGCCGACGACTACGTCACCAAGCCCTTCGGCATGGACGAGCTGCTCGCGCGGCTGCGCGCCGCCGTGCGCCGGGCCGAGCCCGTGGCCGGAGCCGGCGGGGAGGAGGTCGTCGTGGAGACCGACGGCTTCACGGTGGACCTGGCCGCGAAGAAGGCGGTGCGCGAGGGGCGCGACGTACGGCTCACGCCCACCGAGTGGCACCTGCTGGAGGTCCTCGTCCGCAACGCCGGCAAGCTGGTCGGCCAGAAGCAGCTGCTCCAGGAGGTGTGGGGGCCCTCGTACGGCACGGAGACCAACTACCTGCGCGTCTACATGGCGCAATTGCGGCGCAAACTAGAGGCGGACCCCTCGCATCCGCGGCACTTCATTACGGAACCGGGCATGGGATACCGCTTCGAGAGGTAGCGCGGGCGCCGGTACGCTTCCTGGTATGAGTGCTGAACCGCGTCCCGATAAGTCCGCCAAACCGGTCAGGCCGGCGGGCCGGTTCCGCCGGATGATCGAGCGGCTGTCCTCCTCCCAGGAAGAGCTGCATTCGGCGGAGCTGCAGGAGGACGCAGAAGCCGCGGGTTGCACGCGGATCTGCGATTCCCACGACCGCGAGATAGTGAAGGTCACCGGGACCCTGCGTACCGTCACCCTCCGGCCCCGCGCGGGCGTCCCCGCGCTGGAGGCGGAGCTCTTCGACGGGTCCGCCGCGCTGGACGTGGTCTGGCTGGGGCGTCGCTCGATCGTGGGAATCGAACCGGGGCGTCGCATGATCGCCTCGGGGCGGATCGCCATGAGCCGCGGCCGCCGGGTCCTCTTCAATCCGAAGTACGAACTCCGACCGCTCGGACAGGAGCAGTAACCGGTGACCTCACTCGACAAGCCCCCGACGACCCCCGGGCAGTCCCCCGCCCACGGGCCGGGGAGATCCCAGGGACAGGGTCCGGAATCCGGAGCCGCCGCCGACCAGGGCGCGGTGACCCAAGCGGCGCTCTTCGACGCCTTCGGAGGCATCCGGGGCACCTTGGAGACGATGCTCCCCGGCCTGCTCTTCGTGATGATCTACACGATCAACAAGGACGTGAAGACGTCCGCGATCGCGGCGGGCGCGGTCGCGGTCCTGCTGGTGATCGTGCGGCTGCTGCGCAAGGACACCGTCAAGCACGCTTTCAGCGGGGTCTTCGGCGTGGGCGTGGGCGTGGCCTTCGCCCTGTTCACCGGGAGCGCCAAGGGCTTCTACCTGCCCGGCATGATCTACGGCGCCGGGCTGGGCGTCGCCTTCACGCTGTCCGCGCTGGTGGGGTTCCCGCTGCTGGGGGTGGTACTGGGGCCGGTGTTCCGGGAGAACATGTCCTGGCGGACCCGCAACCCCGGCCGGAAGAAGGCGTACACCAAGGCCAGCTTGGCCTGGGGCATCATCTTCCTGGCCAAGTACGCGATCCTCTTCCCGCTGTACTGGTGGGGTGACGCGACCCAGCTGGGCTGGCTGCTGATCGCCCTGAAGCTGCCGCCGATGGTGCTCGCGGTGTACTTCACCTGGGTGTTCCTGGCGAAGGCGCCGCCGCCGATCGACGTGATCGCGGAGTACGAGGCCGAGGAGGCGGCGCGGAAGGCGGCCAAGGCCGCGGCCGCACGCGAGCCGGGAGCCTGACGGCGTCTGACGACCCGGCGCCTGACGGCACGGCGTCTGACGGCCCGGCGCCGTCAGGCCGTACGTACTACGGACACGCGAAGGGGCGGACAGCCGGGCAACCGGCCGTCCGCCCCTTCGCGTGTGCCGTGGGAACCGCCGTCGGGCCCGGTCGGCGGTTCCCACGGCGGTCGGCCCGCTACTGCCGCGGGGCCTGGAGCAGGTCCTCCAGCTGGCCCTCGCGGGCCTGGGCGGCCACGAACAGCAGCTCGTCGCCCGGCTCCAGGGTCTCCTCCGCGTGCGGGGTCAGGACCCGGTTGCCGCGGATGATCGTGACCAGCGAGGTGTCCTCGGGCCAGCTGATCTCGCTGATCTGGGTCCCGGCGACCGGGGACTCCGCGGGCAGGGTCAGCTCGACCAGGTTGGCGTCGCCGTGGCTGAAGCGGAGCAGCCGCACGAGATCGCCGACGCTGACGGCCTCCTCGACCAGGGCCGACATCAGACGCGGCGTGGACACCGCCACGTCGACGCCCCACGCCTCGTTGAACAGCCACTCGTTCTTGGGGTTGTTGACGCGCGCCACGACACGCGGAACCCCGTACTCGGTCTTGGCCAGCAGGGAGACGACCAGGTTGACCTTGTCGTCGCCGGTCGCCGCGATGACCACGTTGCAGCGCTGCAGCGCCGCCTCGTCCAGCGAGGTGATCTCGCAGGCGTCGGCCAGCAGCCACTCGGCCTGCGGCACCCGCTCCACCGAGATGGCGGTCGGGGCCTTGTCGACGAGGAGCACCTCGTGCCCGTTCTCCAGCAGCTCGCCCGCGATGGAACGGCCCACCGCGCCGGCTCCGGCGATCGCGACCCTCATGCGTGTGCCTCCTCGGGGCCCTCGGCGAAGGCCGCCTCGACCTTGTCGATCTCGTCCGTGCGCATCATCACGTGGACGAGGTCGCCCTCCTGCAGGACCGTCTGCGACGTCGGCAACATGGCCTCGCCCAGGCGGGTGAGGAAGGCCACGCGCACGCCGGTCTCGTCCTGCAGCCTGCTGACCTTGTGCCCGATCCAGGCCGGGGCCGTGTGCACCTCGGCGAGCTGCACGCCGCCGCTCGGGTCGCGCCACAGCGGCTCCGCCCCGGACGGCAGCAGCCGGCGCAGCATCTGGTCGGCCGTCCACCGTACGGTGGCGACGGTGGGGATGCCGAGGCGCTGGTAGACCTCGGCGCGCTTGGGGTCGTAGATGCGGGCGGCGACGTTCTCGACGCCGAACATCTCGCGGGCCACCCGGGCGGCGATGATGTTGGAATTGTCACCACTGCTGACGGCGGCGAAGGCGCCCGCGTCCTCGATCCCGGCCTCGCGCAGCGTGTCCTGGTCGAAGCCGACGCCGGTGACCCGGCGGCCGCCGAACCCGGCTCCCAGCCGGCGGAATGCGGTGGGGTCCTGGTCGATCACCGCGACCGTATGCCCCTGCTGTTCCAAGGTCTGCGCGAGGGCGGAGCCCACCCTTCCGCATCCCATAATGACGATGTGCACGGCCGTCCTTCCGGCTGTCAGCGCTCGCTGGTTCGCAGCCTCAATACATGCTCTGGCTTAACAGGGTCTCAGACCACCGCCCAAGCTACACACGGGTGGTCGACGACCGCAGCGCATCACCGGCGCTTCCAGGGCGCACCACCGGCGCATCCGGGGTCCAATGCGCCGGAATACCGGCGGGGGGTTCGTCAGCCCGATTTCGAACGCTTACGATCCTCTCCGTGTCCAAACTGACCGACCTGCCCAAACGGATCCTGATCGGCCGGGCGCTGCACCGCGACCGCCTCGGGGAAACACTCCTCCCGAAGCGGATCGCCCTCCCCGTCTTCGCGTCCGACCCGCTCTCCTCGGTGGCGTACGCCCCCGGTGAGGTCCTGCTCGTTCTGTCCATCGCGGGCGTGTCGGCGTACCACTTCAGCCCTTGGATCGCCGCCGCGGTCGTCGTGCTGATGTTCACCGTGGTCGCCTCGTACCGCCAGAACGTCCACGCCTACCCCAGCGGCGGCGGCGACTACGAGGTCGCCAACACCAACCTCGGCCCCAAGGCCGGACTCACCGTCGCGAGCGCCCTGCTCGTCGACTACGTCCTGACCGTGGCCGTGTCGATCTCCTCCGGAGTGGAGAACCTGGGCTCCGCCGTGGATTTCGTCATCGAGCACAAGGTGCTCTCGGCGATCGTCATGATTCTCCTGCTCACACTGATGAATCTCCGCGGTGTGAAGGAATCCGGGAAGCTGTTCGCCATCCCGACCTACGTGTTCGTCGGCGCGGTCTTCGCGATGATCATCTGGGGTGCCTGGCGCGCCCTCGTCGCCGGGGACACCATGCAGGCGCCCACCGCACACCTCGAAATCAAACCCGAGCACCAGGGACTGGCAGGCTTCGCCCTCGTCTTCCTGCTCCTGCGGGCCTTCTCCTCCGGCTGTGCCGCCCTGACCGGTGTCGAGGCGATCAGCAACGGCGTCCCCGCCTTCCGCAAGCCCAAGAGCAAGAACGCCGCCAGCACGCTGGCCCTGATGGGCCTGCTCGCGGTCACCATGTTCTGCGGGATCATCGGCCTGGCCATGGCCACCGACGTGCGGATGGCCGAGGCGCCCGCCACCAACCTGCTCGACAACGGCGTCCCCGTCGGCCCCGACTTCGTGCAGAACCCGGTGATCTCCCAGGTGGCCGAGGCCGTCTTCGGCAGCGGCAGCATCGCCTTCATCATCCTGGCGACCGCCACCGCGCTCGTGCTGTTCCTGGCCGCCAACACCGCGTACAACGGCTTCCCGCTGCTCGGCTCGATCCTCGCCCAGGACCGCTACCTGCCGCGCCAGCTGCACACCCGCGGCGACCGGCTCGCCTTCTCCAACGGCATCGTGCTGCTGGCCGGCGCCGCCATGCTGCTCGTGTGGATCTACGACGCCGACTCCACCAAGCTGATCCAGCTCTACATCGTCGGCGTGTTCGTCTCCTTCACGCTGAGCCAGATCGGCATGGTCCGGCACTGGAACCGGCACCTGAAGACCGAGCGCGACAGGTCCGCGCGCAACCGGATGATCCGCTCCCGCGCGATCAACACCTTCGGCGCGATCTTCACCGGCCTGGTCCTGGTCGTCGTCCTCGCCACCAAGTTCACGCACGGCGCATGGGTCGCCCTGCTCGGCATGCTGATCTTCTACGGCACCATGACCGCGATCCGGAAGCACTACGACCGGGTCTCCGAGGAGATCGCCGCCGCCGAGGGGCCGAGCGACGACAGCGTCCGCCCGTCCCGCGTCCACTCGATCGTCCTGGTCTCCAAGGTGCACAAGCCCACGCTGCGCGCCCTGGCCTTCGCCAAGCTGACCCGCTCCGACACCCTGGAGGCGCTCAGCATCAGCGTCGACCCCACCGAGACCAAGGCCCTGCGGGACGAGTGGGAGCGGCGCGGGATCAACGTCCCGCTCAAGATCCTCGACTCCCCGTACCGCGAGATCACCCGCCCGGTCGTGGAGTACGTGAAGGGCCTGCGCAGCGAGAACCCGCGCGACGCCGTCAGCGTGTACATCCCGGAGTACGTCGTCGGCCGCTGGTACGAGCACCTGCTGCACAACCAGAGCGCGCTCAGGCTCAAGGGCCGCCTGCTGTTCACCCCGGGCGTCATGGTCACGTCCGTCCCCTACCAGCTGCAGTCTTCGGAGCTCGCGAAGCAGCGGGCGAAGAAGCGGCAGGAGTGGAACGCCCCGGGCGCGGTGCGCCGCGGCCCGGTGGACACGCCGCGCACGACCAAAACCGCGGCGAAGCAGTAGACGTACGGAAACAGTAGACGTACGTACGAGCAGTCCCCGGCGAACGGCCGGACGGGATCCACGTAGACTGGTGGGTCGGCCGTCCGGCCGTTCGCATGACCGACCCCCTCAGCACCCGAACCCTGGAGCAATCCCCGCCATGACCCAGCAGAACGAGAAGCAGTCACTGGTCGGGGAGGAGTACGAGGTCGAGGTCGGCCCCGTCGCGCACGGCGGGCACTGCATCGCCCGGACCGACGACGGCCGCGTCCTGTTCGTCCGCCACACCCTGCCCGGCGAGAAGGTCGTCGCCAAGGTCACCGAGGGCGAGACGGACTCCCGCTTCCTGCGCGCCGACGCGGTACGGGTGCTGGAGGCGTCCAAGGACAGGGTGGAAGCCCCCTGCCCGTACGCCGGCCCCGGCAAGTGCGGCGGCTGCGACTGGCAGCACGCCAAGCCGGGCGCCCAGCGCCGGCTCAAGGGCGAGGTCGTCGCCGAGCAGCTGCGCCGGCTCGCCGGGCTCACCCCGGAGGAGGCCGGCTGGGACGGCACGGTGGCCCCGGCCGAGGGCGACAAGCTGCCGGCCGGCCAGGTACCCCAGTGGCGCACTCGCGTCCAGTACGCCGTCGACGAGCACGGCCGCGCCGGCCTGCGCAAGCACCGCTCGCACGAGGTCGAGCCGGTCGACCACTGCATGATCGCGGCCCCCGGCGTGACGGAACTCGGCATCGAAAAGCGCGAGTGGCCGCAGATGGCGACGGTCGAGGCCATCGCCGCGACCGGCTCGAACGACCGCCAGGTCGTCCTGACCCCCCGCCCCGGCGGCCGCCTCCCCCTGGTCGAGCTCGACAAGCCGGTCTCGGTCCTGCGCGTGGAGGAGAAGGACGGCTCGACGCACCGCGTCCATGGCCGCCCCTTCGTCCGCGAGCGCGCCGACGGCCGCACCTACCGCGTCGGCATGGGCGGCTTCTGGCAGGTCCACCCGCAGGCCGCCGACACCCTCGTCCGCGCCGTCATGCAGGGCCTGATGCCGCGCAAGGGCGAGATGGCCCTCGACCTCTACTGCGGCGTCGGCATCTTCGCCGGAGCCCTCGCCGAACGCCTCGGCGAGACGGGCGCCGTCCTCGGCATCGAGTCCGGCAAGCGCGCGGTGGAGGACGCCCGGCACAACCTGGCCGACTTCTCCCGGGTCCGCATCGAACAGGGCAAGGTCGAATCCGTCCTCCCCCGGACCGGCATCACGGAGTGCGACCTCGTCGTCCTGGACCCGCCCCGCGCCGGCGCCGGCAAGCAGACGGTCCGCCACGTGGCGTCCCTCTCGGCCCGCCGCATCGCGTACGTGGCCTGCGACCCGGCAGCCCTGGCCCGCGACCTGTCGTACTTCGCGGAGGCGGGCTACAAGCCCCGCACCCTCCGCGTCTTCGACCTCTTCCCGATGACGCACCACGTGGAGTGCGTGGCGATCCTGGAGCCGGTTAAGTAGGGCGTCTGGCCTGAGGTTTTGTGCGTGCGCAGTATGTGCGGTGTGGGCGTTACGGGCGGTGTCTTGACGCTGAGATGACGCTCGTGACGCTCAGGTCAGGGCCGGGTCGCTCAGGTCGTTCCCCTCCCTGTCCTGCTGCCTAGGCAAGGCGTCTTCTGCCTCCACTGGGTGGCGCTGGGCGTCGTGGCGGCTTCCCTACGGCTGAGAGCCCCGTCCCGCGTGTGTTTGGATGCCGCACGCGCTCCTCTACGAGCCCTCGGTCGCCCGTTCCGACATGGGCGTCCAGGTGCTGATGGCCAAGGCGCGGGGATGCCCCCGGGTGGCGAGCGCCGCCGCCACCCGCTTGACCGCGCCGTCCACGGTCTCGTGTTCCCAGATGCGGAGGGGCAGCCAACCGATCAGCGTGAGGTGGGCATCGGTCTCCTCGTCGCGGCGGGCATTTCCCCGAAGCTTCTGCCGCCACCACTCCGAGTTGTGCCGGGGTGCGTGCAGGTGACTTGGGCAGGCGTGCCAGAAGCAGCCCTGTACGAACACGGCGGTGCGCCACTTCGTGAACGTGACGTCGGCGCGACGACGTGGCATGCCGACGATCGGCAGGTCCACGCGGTAGCGGAAGCCCAATGAGTGCAGAGCCCGGCGAAGCGCAAGCTCCGGAGCCGTGTCCCGGCTTCGCTGCGCGACCATGACCTTTCGCGCGTTGGCATCGCGCGGCGCCGGCGTCCCTCTGCGGCGGTCCTGGATTCTCACGCCTGATCAACCATCGGGTTGCCTCACCGTTACGGGCGTCGTACCGGTGATATGCCCGGGCCGTTCAGGACCGCTGCTCATACTGCGACTGAACCCGGCATCGCGTTGTTTCCCGGTCTCAGCGAGGGGTTTTGTAGCAGCGGTCGGACGTGGCTGTGCGACGGGGAGGCATTAGGAGCCGGGCAGCAGCGCCGTGACCGTGGATTGAAAGTTGGGCCGCCGCGAGGACGCCGGGGATGCCTCCGCACCGTTCGACCAGGCTCTCGATCATGTAGCGGAGGGCTCCGGGGTCTCGGTCGGGCTCGTCCAACCGTGGGGTAATCATGTCGAGGTCGTGCAGGGCGCCGTCCACTCCGGGGTGCTGGTCGCGTAGCTCTTCCAGGCGTTGGCGCAGTTCATCGATGCTCTCGCGGGCCCTGTCCACGGCCTCGTCGGTGAGGTTGTTGGTCTGAGCGGCGTTCTGGGAAAAGGGAGCGGCTTCGGCGGGTCCGGTCATGCGGCCGGTGTTGATGATGCCGAAGTTCACGCCGGTCGGGACGGGGTCGGGCTGGCCTCGGAGGGGCATGCTGGGCGCCTGGCTTGTTCGAAGGGTCAGTTGCTCATGGACGGATTGGCCGAGAGGGGCGCTGCCCGGACGGGCCGGCCATGGTGCCGCCGTTCATGACGCCGAAGTTGTAAATCGCGGTGGACTGCTGGCGGTAGGCGGCGATGTCGACGTTGTGGTCGCGCAAGAAGATCTCCGTGGCCCGGCCGTGGCGAAGTGGGCGCGGAGCCAGCGGAGGGTGGCGGCCCAGTCCAGGTGGTGTCGCGCGATGTCGTTGTGCAGGACGTACAAAATGCCCTGCAGACACAACCGATCAGGCACCGGCCGCGGCCCGACGACCGTTCCGGCCAGGGCGGCAGCAGCGGTTCGATCAGTACCCACAACGCGTCATCCACGATCCAAGGCCGAGTGCTCACGCCATCACGAACGGCCGAATCATCACACCGGTAACGTCCGACCAGGGCTTCCCAGCAAGATCGTGTTACGAGCTCAAAGGAACCGCCTATGGCCCCGCGCCTGCTGTCCATACCCGCCGCCGCCCTGGACGTTGACCGCCGAACGGTCTACCGCTTCATCGCCGCCGGCGAGCTGCCCGTCGTCGACCTGCGCACGGGACCGGCTCGCTCTCGCGTCCGCGTCCTTGCCGCGAGCCTGGACGACTTCATCAACAGCCGGGCGGTCGCCCACCTGCGCGCCGCCGCTGACCAGGACCGAGTCCCTCCGTACGCGAAACAGGAAGGAACGGAACCACGTACCTCCGGAAGTTGAAGTCCAGCAAATGGCAGGCGACCGTCCGCAACCGGACTGGAGACCGGTTCAGCGAGTCGTTTCCCCTCAAGGCGCAGGCCCGCGTTTGGGGTACCGAGATGGAGACCCAGTTCGCCCGTGGACGCATTCGGGATCCCCGGGCGGGCGAGATGGCGTTCTGTGAGTGGCACGACCGCTGGTGGCAGGCCGCGTGGTCGAGCCCCACACGCTGCGCGGCGACGCCTCCAGCATCAAGAACCACGTGCTGCCCCACTGGGCCGACTGGGAGATGCGGGCCGTCACCCGCATGGACGTCCAGAGCTGGATCCGCGGACTGGTCGAGAAGGGGGTCGGCGCCTCGGCGATCAAGAGGGCGTACAACCTGTCGTCGTCCATCATGCGTGCGGCCGTCGATGACGATGTCATCGCGGTCAGCCCTTGCCGGAACATCGACCTGCCGCAGATCGCGGTCAAGCCCCCGCAATGGTTCACCCCAGGCGCAGAGCATCGTCGACGAGCTCCCGGCCCCATGGCGCACCACGTGCCTGCTCGCCTTCTACACGCGGCTGAGCTGGGCGAACTCGCCGGCCTGCATCGCCATCGGATCGACCAGCGCCGTTCCCGCGTGTTCGTGGTGGAGGTCAACACCAAGAGCGGCATCAAGGAGTACCCCAGGAGTTCGAGGAGCCGCCGGTCCCGCTCCCGCCACACGTCCTGGACGCTCTCGAACGGCACGTCCACCCGCTCGACCGTGACGCCCTGGTCTTCACCACTGTCACCAAGGGGCGCGCCGGCCGTCGCCTCGACGACGGCAACTGGCGCCGCCAGACCTGGTGGCCGGCCATCGAGAACGCTTACTACTTCGGCGCCGACGGGGAACAGCTCCCCGTCCCGCACTATCCGCCCCACTCCATGCGCCACACCTGCGCCTCGTGGCTCGTCCAGAAGGGAGTCTCACTCTACGAGGTCCAACACCTCCTCGGTCACGAGAGCTTCCAGACCGCACAGCGCTACGCACACCTGCAACCGGACGCGCACAAGGCGGTCCTCGGTGCTTGGGAGCGCCTGGACACTCCCTTGATCGGTGCCTCGTGATCGACTCCCCGCCCTGCACCACGTGGACAGGACGGAGGTGTTTGCCCGCTCACGTGGCTGTGAACAGAGAGGGGCCTGCGACAGGTCGTGGTTCACCAGGGAAGGAGTGGGTATAGCTCTCGCCCCAGGCGAGCCCGACCGGGTTGCCGCATGACCGGATCGGTGCGGTGATCTGCCTGGCCCTGCTCGTGTTCTGCCTGATCGAGCACCAGGTCCGCTGGGCCCTCGGGAGCGACCAGAAGATGCCCGGACTCTATCCAGCGACCCAGCACGTCCGGCCCGCCGGCCGGATGATCCTCTGCCATCTCTCCGGCCTGCGGCTACGCGTCGTAGGCGCCACCGACCCGCCGATTATCGTCATCAGCTGCGGCGTCGAGCTCCATCTCCTCGACCTCCTCGGCCTGGAACCGACGCATCCCCGCTGACCAGGGAGCTGAACGAGCTACCCGTGGAGCGCCATGGGCCCTCTTGGGAGCGTTGACGGCATAGCCCGCAATCAGCGGGCGCGCACGCCCGTGTAGGTGCGCGTCCTTCCCTCAGCGTCGTGGGCGTACGGAGGATGACCAAGTGGTCGTCGGAGGCACGTGACCTGTGGCAAGCTCATCTCCCTGGGGGAGAGGAACGGCTGATGATCCATTACCAATGCGGATCGTGCTCGTATCGGAGCGACCATCTCGGCGAGGCTCAGCAGCACTCGCACCAGACGGGCCACGTTTGCATCGGCAAGGACGGTGCCGGGCCAGCCGGAGGTAAGTTCGGCAGAGCCAGGGTGGTGGTCAAGGCCGGCGCCAGCGTTCTGGCCGCCACCACCATCGGGGTCCTCGCTTGGAAGTACAAGGGGCTTCAGGAAGAGCACAAGGAGCTCCAGACGAAGCACGAGGGGCTCTTGTCTATGGCTGCCGGACTGGTCGTGCAGTTGGCGGAGTCGACGGCGGAGAACGAGAGCCTGAAGTCGGAGAACGACTACCTGAAGTCGGCCACCGGTGCGTCGAAGACGCTCAAGAGCTACGACTGCTGAGCGAAGGCGTACTGCGGGTAGTACCACTGGTGGACGGGTGCCTCGGCGCTCGATGCCGTTGGAAGGTCGAGCGGGTGCCGGCCCAGCCCGGCGCTAAGGGTTGCCCCGTAAATGATCTTCGGGTGGCCTCGGGCGTGGCCGGCCGCCGTGCGGCCCTCTGGCCTATCCGGCGAGGGTGAGGTTGTGCATGCGGGCGATGCCGAGCACGGCGTGGTGGACGCCCGCGCCTTTGAGGCGGCAGTCGCGGAGGATCTTCCAGGTCTTCATGCGGGCGAAGACGTGCTCGATGCGGGCGCGGACCTGCTTGTGGGACTTCTGACCTGTGCCTGCTCCAGTCCCCGCTCTCTGCGACATCTTTCCGATGACCCACCACGCGGAGTGCGTGGCGATCCCGGAGCCGATCACAAAGGGGGTCTGACCTGCAGGTCGGGGAGGTGCTCTGCGGTCGGCTCCACGAAGCCTTCGCTGTTGCTGCGGCTGGGCAACGCCCGTGCCATTGGCGGTCGGCCGCAAATACCGTCCGGCAGATGGACACGGAGTGTCCGCTGGGTCCACGAGCTGGGCGCCAGCCCGCGAGAACCGTCTGAGGCGTCCCAGATCGCTGCGCCGAACCTGGCCCTGCAGCTTGCCCACGTCCGGTCCCAGTGACCGACGACTGTGGGCTCCCCGCAACCGCCACACCGCGGACGAAACCGGGCGGTGTCACGGGCTCGCAACGTTGAAGCGGACTGGTTCTTCGAGTGCTGCTCGTGCCCCATCGAAGTGGGTGAGACGCGCCGCGACCGTGGCAGTCGGTCGGACGCTGGCCGGGGTCGGTGATCGAAGGCAGTGTCGCCCCAAGCGTCGCGTTGGCGCGGTAGCCCGCCCCAGGTCCACCAGCGCACGCTTTCGTCCACGCGGGACACCAGCGTTCGACCTGGATGGGCGACGTGCGGTGCGCGCTCCCCTCATGCCGGGGGGCCAGCACACCTCTGCGCGGCGGGTGACTGAGACCGAGGGGCCGGTCCCCGGCAGAACCTCGCGCATCGCACGGGACGATGACGAAGGCGCGCTTCCGCGAAGGCGAAGTCCGACCACTCCGCCACGGGCCGGAGTGCTGCGTACGGGCCACCGGTCGTCTGGATTGCGGGGCAGCGCACCCCATCAGGCGGACTTGCGTTCGACGTCTGTGGATGTCTGCCGGAGACGGGCGCGCGGAGCGAGCACACGACCAGCCGGTTCGCGAAGCCGGCACTGCGATCTCGTGGCGTGATCCGGCCAGGATGGCTGCAGTTCCGGCCGACAGCCGCGGCGGCGTTCTTCGGCGGTGGGTCATTCCTTAAGATCACCGGAACCGATTGCGGCCCGACGGGCTTCCGACCAGGACATGCCCCCACCCGCACGAGTCACTCGTGCCCTGGGGGAACCACCTCGTGTCCATGCTCCTGCTGAAGTTGTCGGCGCAAGATCTGCTCACCCTGAACGCCCGTCGCCGTATGGTGCCGCACCTCGCCGCTCGGTGGCGGCACTTCCGGGGGGCCGATGCTTCGTTGTCGGAGCGGTCGGCCTGGGCGGAGAGCCTGGTCAGTCTCGCGAACGATCTGGTTGCCGCGGGGCGCGGGAACGTCGAGATGATCGTGGAGTGCGCCGCGACGGTTGACGAGAGCGACCGGCCCGGTGATCCCCGGCTCATCGACGTCGTCCTGGTGGGCCGGCATCCGGAGGGGAGCGGGCCGTCCGTGCAGCTGGTCGAGTTGAAACGCTGGTCGATGGTGACCAGGGTGGAGCGGGCCGCCGAGGGGCTGGTGCACGTGCCGGGCATGGGGGAGAAGAAGCACCCGGCCCTACAGTTGCGCGAGTACTACCAGGCGTTCACGAGCGATCGGGGCCCGTTCGGCAGCGTCGGCTTCGCGTGCGGTGGGTTCGCCTACCTGCACAATGCCACGGACGACTCGGTGCGCCCCCTGATTGACGTGGACGCGCCGACGGGTGCCTACGCGCGCGTGTACACGGGTGACCGGCGCGATCAGTTGCTGTCCGACCTCCGGAAGAACTTTGCGGAGGACGGAGCTGCATCCGCAGCCGAGACGATGTTGCAGCGCATGGGACTGCGCAACACGCCCCTGCTGGATGCGATGATCCGGTCGCGGGGGGAGGACACCGTCTTCACCCTGCGGGGAGATCAGAAGACGGTTGCTGATCAAGTCCTGGAGACCGCTGCCAAAGTGCTCCCGGACCTTGAGCGTCCTGCACTCGTCCCGGACGAACGGCGAGTGATCTTCCTGGTCACGGGTGGAGCCGGCACGGGGAAGAGTGCGATCGGCCTCCAGATCAAGGCGGAACTGGAGGCGCAAGGGCGGACGGTCAAGTACGCCAGCGGTAGCCGGGCCTTCAACGGAGCACTCCAGCAGCACGTCGGCTACGGAGACCGGGAGTTCAGGGAGTCCTTCACCTACTTCAGCAACTTCGTCACCCCGCCGGACCCGCCACTGGACGTGCTGATCTGCGACGAGGCGCACCGCCTTCGCGACCGGTCCACCAACCGGTTCTGGAAGCCGGAGGACTGGGGCACGGGCCCGCAGGTGGACGAGCTCCTCGCGGCCTCGCGCCTCACCGTCTTCTTCCTGGACGAAGGCCAGTCGGTCCGGCCGAACGAGGTCGGCACCGTTGCCCTCATCGAGGACGCGGCCAGGAGGCACGACGCCCGACTGGTCTCGAGCAGCCTTCGGGAGCAGTTCCGCTGCGGTGGCAGCGACGCCTACATCCGCTGGGTACAGGCCGTGCTCGGCGTGTCGGGGGAGCCTGTCGAGCAGTGGAGGCCGGACGGGTTGATGCACATCGAGGTGGCGGACACGCCGGAGGAGCTCGAACGGATCATCCGTACCGAAGCGCTGGCCGGCGCCTCCGCGCGCATGGTCGCGGGCTACTGCTGGCCCTGGACGAAGCCGCTCGGGAAAGAGAGACGACTGGAGCCCGATGTCCGCATCGGCGACTGGCACCGGCCGTGGAACGCGGACAGCGACAGCTACTGCGAGGGCGGCCAGGTGCCGCCGGCGAAGACCTGGTCCGTCGAAGCGAACGGCCTCGGCCAGATCGGCTGTGTGTACACCGCGCAGGGCCTCGAGTGGGACTGGTGCGGCGTGATCATGGGTGAAGACATGGTGCGTCGCGGAGACAAGTGGGTCTTCCGCCGGGGCAAGGAGCACAAGGAGGAAGGCTCGGGGATCAAGAGGGTCGACCAGCCCGGTTCTTTTGACCCGAAGGTGAAGCCCGGCAGCGTCGACGACGCAGAATTCGCCCGGCTCGTCCGCCACGCATACCACATACTGATGACTAGGGCCAGCCGTGCGACGGTGCTGTACTCCACGGATACCGAAACGCGGGCGTACCTGAAGGAACTCGTCGGGGCGGTCGAGCTCCACGACTTGCGCCCCACGTGGGCGAACCTGCCCCCGGAGGCCCGCAAGCCGCATCTGCCCCGGCCCCGCAGGGGAGCGGGCGGCCGAAGGAAGCGGAAGCGGAAGCCGAGTGAGGTGAAGGGGCTGGATCTGCGGCTGTTCTGACGGAGAACGCCGAGGAGGTGGGGCGGCGGGCTCACCGGGCCCGCCACCTGCCTGCGTCAGAAGAGCAGACGTGCCGTCGTTGCCAGTGCCGCCACCAGAAGATTGGAGACGACTCCCGCAGCGATGTCGATCAGGATCTCGCGGATCCGCTCACGACGCGCAGACTTGTACTCGACCGAGGTCATGGCCACTCCAGAGCAGTGAGTTGTGGAATGGCAGGGCGACGCCCTACCGGGTATCCACGCTCACGTCGAGTGTCTCCACACGACGGGCACAACCATCCCTCACCCGCTGCCCGTTGGGGCCAGCACATGAACCAACGCCTCGTACCCTCCGGGAAGGTGCGCAGCGCACCGATCTTAACCCGTGGGAGGGATCAGTGTGGTGTGGGAACGAGGGAGCGGAGCTTCTCGCGGGTCTCGGGGTCCGTCGAGTGGACGACGGTGCCGATCATGCCCCGGGTCAGCAGCACCTTGTAGGTGTTGCGGACCAGGCGGTCGACGTCGTCGTCCGGGGTCGCTTTGGTGAAGGAGGGATCTTTGGACGCCGTCCGGTCAACGATCCAGCGGTCGGTCCGCCAGACGAGGTCCGGGCCAATGATCACGCCCGACCAGTCGTATTCGAAGCCCTGCGCGGTGTAGACGCACCCGACCTGGCCGAAGCCCGCGGGATCGGTGGCCCAGAGCGGCGCGGGCGGTGCACCAAGGAAGGAACGGTCACCGTACAGGTTCCACGGCCGCGCCCAATCGCCGATGGTGACGTCCGTCGGCAGCGCCGTCATGTCCGGCGTGATCTTCGTCGTCCACTTCCAGCAGTAGCCCGCGGACATGCGAGCGCCGTAGTTCTCGGCGCGCCGTGCGGCCAGGAAGTCCTCGAGCTCCTGCGGGCTGTCCGCCGTCAGTAGCTCCACTTTGCCGTCCGGCTCCCAGGTGGTGGGACCGTCGCCTTCCAGACCCAGCAGGCCCGTCACCCAGCGCAGGTACGCGTCGCTGCCGCCGCAGCGGAACTGGCTGTCCAGCTCCACCACCGTGCAGTCCAGTCCCTGCTCGGCCGCGGCCTCCCGGATCTCCTGCACCGTGCCCATCTCCCCCGGGCGTACGACCTGGTGCTGGTCGAGTAGGAAAACGGGAACCCGGGCGGCGTCCATCAGTTCCGTAACCTGCGGTCGACCGGTGCGGAGGGACGCCTTGGTGTACCGGTTGGCGGAGGTCTTGCGCAGCCGGTGTGCCTCGTCGCAGACGAGCACGTCCAGATCGTTGGGCTCGGCCTCCATGAAGCTGTTGAAGTAGCGGAAGAGCCGTTGCACCTCGGGCTTTCGGGCGCCCGCGACCTTGCGCATTGTCTTCGTGAACGACTGCGATCCGGTGGCGTGCAGCGCGGGTACCCCGCGTCGGTAGAGGTCGCCCAACAGGGACAGGGCGATCACGCTCTTGCCGGAACCAGGCCCGCCGGCCACCACGATCACCTGCTTGTGGTTGGACCGCCGAGCCTTCCTGACGGCGGACATCACCGTCTCGTAGGCGAGGCGCTGCTCGTCCAGTAGGACGAACTGCTCCCGATTGCGAACCTCTTCGGCAGCAACGGCCATCAACTGCTTGGACGGCCGAACCTTCCCCTGCAGCAGGACGTCGGCTGCATCGGCGCCGGGCTTCGGCGCCAGTCTCGAACGCAGGTAGGCCAGGAAAGCGCCCCGCTGCTCGCCGGTGAACATACGACCGCGCTCGTCCTCCGGTACGGCGCGCAGCCCTGCGACGCCGAATTCGGTGGCATTGTGCAGGTACGCCACCCCGGCGAGCGACTCAGGGCGCCGCTCCAGAGCCCCGTTGAAGGACGCCAGGTAGTCGCAGTAGCCCCGCACTTGCTCGATCGGGTTGAGTACCGGGGCGGGGTACGCGTCGACACGGCAGCGCAGCGGATCCCCGTCCTCGGGGAAGGCGTTGCTCCATTGCTTGAGTTCCACCACGACGTACGACGGCTCCCCGGTAGAGGGATGCACGCCGGCGAGTATCACGTCCGCGCGCTTGCTGGTCAGGGGTAGCCCGTACTCCAGCAGCATCTCGACCTCGCCGAGCCCGGCTTCGACGAGTGCGTTGGTGAGCGCAGGGATGCTGCGTTGCCAGGAGCGCACCTCCGACGGCTGGGGCTGGTGTCGGTGCTTGTGCAGAAAGTTCTCGGCCAGGAGCTCCGCCAGCCGTCCTTCGAGGTGGGTGCGGTTGGCCAGTGACGCCGCGGACTCACGGAACAGCAAGAAAATGCCCCCAGGCAGCACGAAGTCGCTCGTGCGGGTGGGGGCGTGTCCTTCGAGTTCCACAAAGTGGAGCGGAAGCCCGGCGGGCCGCTGAGATGGTGTTCGTCATTCTAGAACAGAACGTGGATCACGAGTCTGGTGCTGGCTGAGTCAGTGCCGTCTGCCACTCTGCTCGTCATGCCGCGGACTCGCGGCCGGAGGCTTGGCGAGCGTCGCTGTGGTATGCCCGCCGCTCCGCGAGGCACTGCACCGAGCCGGGAAACTTTTGCCGGTGGTTCGACCACCGGCAGTGGGACGGCGGAAGTGGCTTGCGCAGAGTCGATCCCACCACGTCGGGTACGTCGCCGTCTGGAGGCCGTTGAGAAGGGGCGCTGAGCCGTTGTTCGCGGTGGTGTCGGATGCTCGGCTTGTTGCGCTCGTTCGGCTTCGGGCGGGGGTGGGGAGGCGCGGTCAAGATCGATGTGATTCGGTCAACTCCTGCCGCTCTTGCGGATCAAGGGCGTGGGTTCGGGAGAATGGGTGGTGATGGACACGACTCCTCCGCAGCCCACGGGCCAGACCGGCGAGTACGGGACGTTTTCCCACCTCACCGCCCCGAACGTGCTGGTCTACCGCTCCGTGATGCGGGCCTTCCTGGCTGCCAAGGAGCGGTTCGCCGTGCATCTGAGGCCCGAGGACGTGCAGGCCGCGCTGCCCGTCGGGGTTCGGCCCGGAGAGCTCGATTCCGTGGTGAAGGCACTTGACAGTCTGGTGGCTTGGGGGAACCTGCGGGCCGATCCGGACACGGGGCGGGTCACCGCCGTCGAGGACTTCTATCGGAAGCGCTTCATCTATCAGCTCACGCGGGAAGGGGAGGCCGCCGAGCAGGCGCTGTCCGCCTACGACGAGGCGCTCGGGCGGCGGGGTGCGCTGCAGGCCGTTGCGCTGCACGACATCGTCACGCAGTTGCGGGTGCTGTTGGTGCTGGCGGCCGAAGAGGAGCCGGATCCGGCCAAGACGCATCTCGCGCTCGACGGGCTCGCCAGCCGGTTCGCCGCGCTCGCCGACAACGCGCGCGCCTTCATGGGGTCGCTGCAGCGGACGATCGATCTCCATGATGTGGGGGAGGAGGTTTTCCTCGCCTACAAGGACCAACTCATCCAGTACCTGGAGCGGTTCATCCAGGACCTGATCACCCTCGGCGCGCGCATCGCCCGGCTGATCCTGGAGTTGGAGGACGGCCGGCGCATCGAGCCCTTGCTGCGGGCGGCCGCCGCTCGCGAGGCGGCCGATGCGACCCCGCAGGAAGCCGCGGAAGCCGAGCAGGCCGGGTACGAACGGTGGGTCCACCGGTGGGAGGGGCTGGCGGCCTGGTTCCTCAGTCGGGGCGGCCGGGAGTCGCAGTCCCGGCTGCTGCGCGGGCGCGCGCTGGGTGCGATTCCGCAGCTGCTGGCGGTCGTGCGGGCGTTGAACGAGCGCCGGGCCGGCCGTTCGGACCGTTCGGCGGATTTCCGTACGCTCGCCCGCTGGTTCGCCGAGGCCCCCGACGACGACGCCCGGCACCAGCTGTGGCGTGCGGCCTTCGGGCTCTATCCCGCGCGGCACCTCACCGTCGACGCCGAGACGCTGGCCGCACGGCTCGCCCGCCCCGACCCCGCGTCCACGCCGTGGGCCGACGCCGAACCGCTGCGCATCAGCCCGCAGCTGCGACGCACGGGCAGTTACGAGCGGCGCGGCAAGCCCCGAAAGGTCGAGGACCGGCAGGAGGCGCGTCGGCTGCTCGCGGAGACCGCCGCCAAGCAGGCCGCGGAAACCGCTGCCGCGCGGGCCCGGCTCGCCACCGACGGCATCACCACGTTGTCCGGGCTCGGCGAACTCGATCCGGTCAGTTTCCGGCTCTTCCTCCAGCTCCTCGGCGACGCACTGGCCACCTGGCGGCCCGGCATGTCGCACACTTCGGCCACGAGCAACGACGGATCCATGGAGATCCGGCTCACGGCCTTGCCGGACGGATCCACGACCGAGATCCGCACGCCGGTCGGGACCTTCCGGGGCCCCGATCACACCATCGAGATCGTCGATCTCACCGCCGGAACGGAAGGGGGCGACGGACCATGACCACCCCGCTCGCCGAAGTGCTGGACGGGCAGCACGCCGCCGAACTGCGCAAGGCCGCCCGCGCCCTGTTGAAGCAGCCGCTGCTGCTGGCGCACGGATCCTCCGCCGATGCGTACCGACTCGTTCGGCGGCACGCCTCCGAGCTGCGCGAATGGTTCGACCGCAACACGGGCTGGTCCCTCCAGGTCGACTCCGAAACAGCCCGGCTGGGCAAGATCCCCGCCCACCTCGCCGACGCCACCCACCCCGCCCGCGAGGCCACCCGCAGCGCCGCCCCCTTCACCCGCCGCCGGTACGTCCTGCTCTGCCTCGCCCTGGCCGCCCTCGAACGCGGCGAGGCACAGGTCGCCCTCGGCAGGCTCGCCGACCAGGTCGTGCTGGACGCCGCAGACCCCCAGCTCGCCGCCACGGGGATCCAGTTCACCCTGGACCGCCGCGACGAGCGGCTCGACCTGGCCGCCGTGGTGCGGCTCCTGCTGGGCCTCGGAGTGCTGCGGCGCGTCGCCGGAGACGAGGACGCCTACGTCAGCGGAGCCGGCGACGCGCTGTACGACGTCGAGCGGCGCGTGCTGGCCGGGCTGCTCGCCACCCGCCGCGGCCCTTCCACGGTCCGGGCCGCGGCCTGGGAGGAGCGGCTCGCGGAGCTCACCGCCGAGACCGCCCTCGACAGTGATGAGCTGCGCTTCCGTGCCGTGCGGAGGTCGCTGACCCGGCGACTGCTGGACGACCCCGTGCTCTACTACGACGAGCTGACCGACGCCGAACTGGCCTACCTCACCCGTCAGCGCGGCTTCCTCACCGCACGCATCACCGAGCTCACCGGACTCGTCGCGGAGGTCAGGGCAGAGGGGATCGCCATGGTCGATCCCGACGACGACCTCACCGACCTCCGCATGCCGGAATCGGGCACCCACGGCCACGTCACCCTCCTGCTCGCCGAACACCTCACGGCGGCCGACGGCCCCGTCAGCAGGGCCGACCTGATGGGCCGGGTCACCGAACTCGCCTCCGAGCACGGCGGCTTCTGGTCGAAGTCGGCGCGCGAGGCGGGAGCCGAAGCGGAGCTGGTGGAGCAGGCGGTCGCCCGGCTCGCCGCCCTCGGTCTGGTCTCCCGCACCGCAGACGGGGTCGTGCCCCGGCCGGCGCTCGCCCGGTATGCGGTCGGCGAGACCGTCGTACTCACACCCCGTGCGACAGGCACCACCGGGGTGCCCGTGCAGCGAAAGGCGTCACCGCGTTGATCTCCCGTACCGCGCTCCCGGCCCCCGCGCGCTCCCGCTGGCAGCCCCTGCGGATGGGGCTGGTCGACCTCTTCCACTACGACGTGGAGGAGTTCCGTTTCCGCGACGGCAGGCTGCTGCTCCGAGGGAACAACGGCACCGGCAAGTCGAAGGTGCTCGCCCTGACCCTGCCCTTCCTCCTCGACGGGGACCTCAGCGCCCGCCGCGTGGAGCCGGACGGGGACACGGGCAAGAGAATGGAGTGGAACCTCCTGCTCGGCGGCGAGCACCCGCACTCCGAACGACTCGGCTACACCTGGGTGGAGTTCGGCCGCCGCGACGGGACGAGCGGCGAGGAACACTTCCGCACGCTCGTCTGCGGGCTCAAGGCGGTCAGCGGGCGGGGGATCGCCCGCCACTGGTGGGCGGTGACCGGGCAGCGGATCGACCACTCGCCCGCCGGATCACGTGTCGAAGGCTCGCTCAGCCTGCTCGACGCCACGGGTACCGTGCTGTCGCGCGACCGGCTCATCGAAGCGGTGTCGGGACACGGGATGGTCCACGACCAGGCCAAGGCCTACCGCCGGGCCGTCGACGAGGCGCTGTTCGGACTCGGTGAGCAGCGCTACGGCGCCCTCGTCGACCTGCTCATCCAGCTGCGCCAGCCCCAGCTGTCCAAGCGTCCCAACGAAGCGGCCCTCTCCCGCGCCCTCACCGAGGCGCTCCCGCCCATGGACCAGGCCGTCATCGCGGACGTGGCCGAGGCCTTCCGGTCCCTGGACGAGGAGAAGGAGGAACTGCGGGCCGCCGGGGCGGCCGAACGCGCGGCATCCGCGTTCCTCGACCACTACCGGCGCTATGCCCGCATCGCCTCGCGCCGACGGGCGCGCCTCCCGCGTACCGAGCACTCCCGGTACGAGCACCTGCTGCGCGACCTCGCCGGAGCACAGGACGAGAAGGCGGTCGCCGAGGAGGAGCGGGCGGAGGCCGCCGAGCGGATCGCCGCGCTCGCCGAGACGCAGGCGCGGCTGGAGGCCACCGACGCAGCTCTGCGCGAGGGTCCGGAGATGCGCAGCGCCCACGAACTGGAGCGTGCCGCCAAGACCGCGGAACGGTCGCGGGGCGACAGCGCCCGCGCCCTCGCCGACCGGGAACAGGCCGCGCTCCTGCACACCCGGGCGCTGGGTCGCCTCGGCACCGCGGAGAACCGGCTCAGAACCGCCCGGGAACAGGCCGAAGGCACGCTCCGCGAGGTCGGGGAGGTCGCCCGCAAGGCCCGGCTGGACCTGCCGGAGGCCGAGGGCATGACGGTGGCCGAGCTGCGTGCCGCCGTGGCCGAGGCGACCGATCGCCGCCAGCGCACCCTCGGACACGTGGAAGACCTCGCCGAGCAGGCCGGGAAGGCGGCGGCCGAGCACCGGGCCGCCGCACTGCGGCTCGACGAGGCGGAAGCCGACCTGGGCCAGGCCGCGGAGGCAGAGGAGGCAGCCGGAGAGGCGGTGACGGCTGCCGGCCGGACTCTGGTCGATGCCGTACGCGAACATGCGGGCCGGTGCGGGGAGCTGGTGTACCCCGACCCGGAAGGACTGCTGGACGAGCTCCAGGAGTGGGCCGTGCACCAGAACGGCCCCTACCCGGCACGCCGGTACGCGGTACAGGTGCACAGCGCCGCGGCAGCGGTGCTCGCGGACCGGGCGGCGGAAGCGGCGCACGCCCGGGCGGGCCTGGCGGCCCGTCTCGGGGAGGTGGAGGAAGAACTCGCGGAGCTGGAGGCAGGCGGCCGGCGGGCGCCGACCGCTCCGTACACCCGAACGCCGGGCTTGCGCGATCGGGCACCCGGTGCTCCGCTGTGGCGGCTG
This sequence comes from Streptomyces sp. NPDC059851, assembly GCF_042732005.1. Taxonomy (NCBI): domain Bacteria; kingdom Bacillati; phylum Actinomycetota; class Actinomycetes; order Kitasatosporales; family Streptomycetaceae; genus Streptomyces; species Streptomyces sp. NPDC059851. Next base: position 46,114 of record NZ_JBHWJJ010000036.1, read on the forward strand.
GTCGACTTCCGGGAGCACGTCGGGGAAAGCGACCGTGCCGGCCTGGAAGCAGCCCTGGAGGCGGGCGGGTTGTTGGACGCCTGGGTGTGCCCTGACGGCGTGGCTCTGGCCGCGGACGGCCACGACGTGCTCCTCGCCCCGCGCACCGGTCCGGTCGGTGGCCCGTCGCTCGCCGACGTGCTCCGCCCGGCCGTCGACCGCGGCGACGCCCGGGCGGCCGCGGTGGGCGAGGAAGCGGTGGTCCGGCTCCTGGGGGCGATCGGACTCGGCGCCACCCCGGGGGACGCGGCGGCCGACACGCGGGTCGCGCCGGACGGACGGTACCGGGTGGGTGCGCTCACCGGTCGGTGGACCAAGCCCGGTGCCGAATACATCGGAGAGGGCGCCCGGGAAGCCGCGCGGCGCGCCCGTATCACCGCCTTGAAGGCGGAACTCTCCTCCCTCCAGGAGCTATGGGATGCCAGTGCCGAGCAGGTCCAGGCCCTGGCGGGGCGCCGCTCGGCGCTCGACACCGAGCTGGCGGACGTACCCGACGACGCGCCCCTGACCCGGGCGCACGCCCGTGTCACCGCCGCAGCCGACGCTGTGCGCCGGGCCCGGATCCGCCGTGAGGAGCGGGCCGCCGACGTGCTGGCCGCAGCCGAGCGGGCCGAGCGGGCACGGGCCGACGTTCACGAGACGGCGGCGGCTGTGGGGCTTCCCCCGGAGGTGTCGGAGCTGGCCGCCGTACGTCAGGCCCTCGTGGAGCTCGCCGCGCTCCTGGCAGCGCTCTGGCCCGCACTGCGCGAGCGGACGGAAGCCTTCCGGCAGGTTGCCGAGGAGCGCGAGGAGACCGGCAGGGCCGCCGAACGGACTGCCGAACTCGACCTGCGGGCGGAGGAGGCAGCCCGACAGGCGGCAGCCGACGGCGAGCGGCTCACGACGCTGCGCTCGACGGTGGGCGCGGCCGTGGCCGAGCTGGAGCGGCGCCTCGCCGAGACCGCCGAGGCCCTGCGCCGCTGCGTGACGGACCAGCGCCTGTCCGAGGACCGCCGGACGGAGGCGGACCGGCGGGCCAGCCGGGCCGAAGGCCGCATCGAACAGCTGGAGAAGGACGTCACTGCCGCTGCCGCCGCACGTGCCGAGGCCATCGCCGCGCTCCAGCGCTTCACCGCCACCGGCCTGATCGCCGTGGCGCTTCCCGACCTCGCCGTGCCGGCTGCGGGAGGGGAACCGTGGGCTGCCACGCCGGCCATCGCCCTCGCCCGCTCCCTGGAAGCGGAGCTGGCCGCGACCGATGACTCGGACGGCGCGTGGGAGCGCGTACAGCGGCGGCTGAGCGAAGAGCTGAAGACCCTCCAGGACGCGCTCTCCCGGCACGGTCACACGGCCTCGGCGCGCATGGTGGAGGAGGGAATGGTCGTCGACGTCGTCTACCAGGGGCGCGAGCGCCCCGTACCCGAACTCGTCGACGCCCTCGCGGTCGAAGTGGGGGAACTCACCCGCATCCTGTCCGCACACGAACGCGAGATCCTCGAAACCCACCTCATCACCGAGGTCGCGGGCACACTTCAGGAGCTCATCGGGGCCGCCGAGCGCAAGGTGCTGGCCATGAACGCCGAGCTGGAGGAACGCCCGACCTCCACGGGGATGACCCTCCGCCTGGTGTGGCGGGCCTCGCGCAAGGCTCCCGCGGGACTGGCCCAGGCCCGTGGCAGGCTGCTCCAGACCGCCGACGCCTGGACCCCCGAGGACCGGACGGCGGTCGGGGAGTTCCTGCAGACGCAGATCGCCCGCCAGCAGACCGAGGACGTGGCGGGCAGCTGGCTGGAGCACCTCACCGCGGCCCTCGACTACCGTTCCTGGCACGAGTTCGCCGTCGAGCGGCAGCAGCACGGCCGCTGGGTACCGGCCACCGGACCGGCCTCGGGCGGCGAACGCGTCCTCGCCGTCTCCGTACCTCTGTTCGCCGCGGCCTCCTCGCACTACGCGAGCGCGAGCAACCCGTACGCGCCGCGGCTCGTCACCCTGGACGAAGCGTTCGCCGGGGTCGACGACGACTCGCGGGCCAAGTGCCTCGGCCTGCTCCACGCCTTCGACCTGGACGTGGTCATGACCAGTGAGCGGGAGTGGGCCTGCTATCCGCAGGTACCGGGCATCGCGATCGCCCAGCTCTCCCGCGTCGACGAAGTGGCCGCCGTCCTCGTCACCCGCTGGGAGTGGGACGGCACGGCTCGAACTCGAGGGGCAGATCCCGTGCGGCGGGCGGATCAGGAAGCGGACCTACTGTGGACGTGAAGGGGGCGTCCGTCGACGAGGACCGCTTGCACCGGCTCCTCGGCGGCACCGATCTGGCCTGGCTGGTGGAGCGCGTACGCCGCCGGATGGAGCGCGGTCAGCCACTCTCCGGACCGGTCTCCCTCGCCGCTCCCGCCCCCGCCCAACGCGCCGCGGCCGAACGGCTGCTGGGACGGGCTCCCGGAGGTGGTGCGTCGCTGACCGTGCGGCTCGATGCGGTCGACGCCGTACTGCGCAGATCCGGAATCAGCCCCGGAGGCTTGGAAGCGGCCGTCGCTTCCCTCACCGGTCCCGTCGTGCTCCTCGACGAAGCCCGTCGGATCGAGGGACGGGCCTGGGAGCAGGCCTACGAGCCGCTCGCGCTGCTCGCAGAGGACCGGCCGCGTCTCGCCGAGTGGGCCGCTCGCGTCCGGGACGGCGGCATCGCCCGGCGACTCGCCGGCACGCCCGCCTCCGGTCGCCTGCTGCTCGACCAGGTCGTCCGCGTACTGAGGGAACTGCCTGCCACACCGGCGCGTTCACTGTCGGTGTTCGCAGCGGACACTCTCGGAAGTGCGCACGCACTTGACCACGGCACGCCGGTCGCCACCCTTGTCCTGTCCGGCGTACGAGCTCTGACCGGCCATCCCGAGGGGCAGGGGGCCGCCTGGCGAAGGGCGGCGTGGTCCTCCGCAGGCCTCCTACGCGACGACGTCTCCTCAACGGTCCTCGCACTCAATGTCGGCGGGACTCCGGCCCTGGACTGGATGGCGGACGTGGGCGAACCGTGCGTACTGACCCTCCGGCAGCTCGCCCACCGTCCGCCGCGGACGGCGCCCCCCGTGGTCCACATCTGCGAGAACCCCGTTGTCCTTTCGGCTGCGGCGGACACTCACGGCCCGGACGCCCGACCGCTGGTCTGCCTCCAGGGGCAGCCCTCGGCCGCCGCTCTCACACTGCTGCGCCACCTGCACACGATGGGGGCTGCGTTCCGCTACCACGGCGACTTCGACTGGGGTGGTCTGCGCATCGCCGCGACGCTGATGCAGCACGTGCCATGGCGGCCCTGGCGCTACACGGCAGACGACTACCGGGAGGGGGTGGCAGCGACGGGGATCGATGCTCAGCCACTCTCCGGCAAGCCGGCCCCATCGCCGTGGGACCCGGATCTGGCGCTCGCCCTCGCCGAACACGGGATGCGCTTGGAGGAGGAGGCGGTGCTCGACACGCTGTTGGCGGACCTTGAGTCGCTCGACAAGGGCTGCTGACCTGCGATTTTGGCGATCGTGCGGGGTGTGCGTCTCGGGCGCTGGCTCGGCTGGGTGCGGCGCAGGGGCGCCCCGGTGCGGTGGTCCGTCCGATCTCGCGGTCCGATCAGGTGGCCGGCTGTAGTCGGACGCAGCATCGTCCGGGGCTGGGGGCCAGGCGTGCCTCGATTCCGGCCTCGCCCAGTCCGCTGAGGACACCGCGCAGCAGGTGGAGGTTCATGCCGCACACCGTCCGGGTGTGCTCCCGGGCCAGCGCGTCGAAGGGGCAATTGGCCAGCACGATGTCCTCGCCCTCACGGTGCGGCTCGAAGCCGTACCGCTCCAGCAGGTCGAAGACGCCCGTCCTGTTCTGCTCGCCGAGGTGCGTGCCGAGTTCCTCGGCCTTGCGGTGCAGCACGGTCCGCACCGGCTCGCCGGTCGCGTCGGATTCCTCCACGGCTTGGGCCAGGAGCCGTCCGGCCAGCTCGTAGCGGCGGTCCGGCAGGCTGACGGCGATCTCCTTCGCCGAGCGGCGGTAGAGCTTGGCCGGCCTGCCCGCGCCCGGTCCGGAGCGCCCGCTGCGGCGCTCGTAGACGACGTCGAGCAGGGATTCGTCGGCCAGCCGGTCCAGGTGGAACGCGGCGGTCTTCCGTGGCAGCCCGAGGGCGGCCGCCGCCTCGTCCCTGCTGACCGGGCCCGGCTGGCGCACCACGTGGTCGTACAGCCGCCTGCGGGTCGGCTCGTCGAGAGCGGCGATGGCGGAGACGGCGGAGACGGCGGCGTCGTGCACTTCCTTCGGGGTGTCCACGAGCACCAGTGTAAAACCCACGGCCATTGACTTTAGAGCGACATCGCGTTTCTATTGTCTATGAGACTTGCCGATAGAAGGAGGGGTCATGACCTCCGAAACCACCACCACCTCCGCCGCCTCGCGGCGGGCGGTGCTCACTGACCCCGGCTACCAGGCGTTCGTGATCCTGCGTACCGGATTCACGGTGGCGCCGATCCTCTTCGGGCTGGACAAGTTCGCCAACCTGCTCGTGGACTGGCCCACCTACCTCGCGCCGTGGATCGACGGCATCGTTCCCGGCAGCGCCCAGGCGGCCATGTACGCGGTGGGTGTGATCGAGATCGTGGCTGGTGTCACCGTGGCGCTGGCTCCCCGCTTCGGGGGCTGGCTGGTGGCCGGCTGGCTGGCTGGCATCATCGTCAACCTGCTGACCATCCCGGGCCACTACGACGTCGCGCTGCGCGACTTCGGACTGCTCCTCGGCGCCGTCGCGCTCGCACGCCTCGCCCAGCGTTACCACGCCGACCGGTAGCGGTGGACGGGCGGGCCCCGGATCCGTCCGGCGGGTGGAGCCTCACGGCGCCACCCGCCCGTGCCGCGCCCCCTCGGACCGCCTCGCACAGTGATCAGCGATCAGCCCCGTCGTGCCGGAGCGACGGCGCGGGCGCGGTGAGATGGTGAAGTCGTGGGAACTTCTCCCGACACCGGTCGTCACAGCCCGGTGGTCCCGCGGACCGGTGGATACGTTCCGCTGCGCGACTACGCAGTGATCGGCGACGGCCGGGCTGCGGCACTGGTCGCCCGCGACGGATCGGTGGACTGGCTCGGACTGCCGGACCTGGACTCGCCTGCGGTGTTCGGAGCCGTGCTCGACGGCGACCGCGGCGGCCGGTTCCTCCTGGAACCGGCGGTGCCCTACCGCAGTGAACGCCGCTATCTGCCCGACACGAACGTCCTGGAGACGACTTTCGTCACCCCGCAGGGCACTGCCCGGGTCACCGACGCGCTGACCCTGCGCGACGAGGTCGCGCTCGACCCGATGCGCGAGCTCCAGCGGCGTGTAGAGGGCGTAACCGGGGCCGTGCCGATGCGGTGGAGGGTGCAGCCCCGATTCGGCTACGGCACCCGCACCACACGCCTGGTCCGACGCGCGGGAGTCCCCATGGCGACAGCCGGTGCGGACGCGCTCGCCATATGTGCCTGGGAGGCCGGCGAACCCCGGTGCGAGGGGGATTCGATCAGCGGCAGCTTCCTCACGGCGCCGGGCGGGAGTGCCCTGATCGCCATGCCGTTCGCCCATCAGGAACCGCTGGTCCTGCCGGCCCGCGCCGAATGCGACGCCCGCCTGGAGCGTACGTGCGCGGCCTGGCGCCGTTGGGCGGACGACCGGATCTACACCGGCAGGTGGCACCAGGCGGTGATGCGCAGCCTGCTGGCCTTGAAACTGCTGGTCTTCGCTCCGTCGGGCGCGGTCGCGGCCGCGGTGACGACCTCGCTGCCGGAACACGTCGGCGGTGAGCGCAACTGGGACTACCGCTTCTCGTGGGTCCGCGACTCCGCCTTCACCCTGGCCGCCTTCCTCCAGCTCGGCTGCCCCGCGGAAGCACACGCCTATTTCTGGTGGCTGATGCACGCCTCCCAGCTCACCCACCCCCGCCTGCAGGTCCTCTACCGGCTGGACGGCGGCGCACACACCACGGAAGACACCCTCCCGTGGGAGGGCTACCGCGGCTCGTCGCCGGTGCGCATCGGCAACGCGGCCGCCGATCAGATCCAGCTCGACACCTACGGCGAGCTGATGCAGACCGCCTGGCTGTACGCGCAGGCCGCGGGACGGCTGGACGCGGACGTGGCCCGCCGCCTGTCGGAACTCGCCGACCTGGTCTGTGGCACGTGGCGAGATCCCGACTCGGGCATCTGGGAAGTACGCAGCGCGCCCCGCCACTTCACCCAGTCGAAGATGATGTGCTGGGTGGCGCTCGACCGCGCAGTACACCTCGCCGGGCGCCGCTCGATTCCGGACCGGCACCTGGCCCGCTGGCAGTCCGCCCGCCAAGAGATCGCCACGTTCATCGAGACCCGCTGCGTCTCGCCGCGCCGCAACTGCTACGTGCGTTCCGCGGGCAGCGAGGACCTGGACGCCGCCGTCCTCCTCGGCCACCTGCACGGCTACGACGGCGACGCCCAGCGCATGGACGCGACGATCAAGGCCGTGGGGCAGGAACTTCGGCACGGGCCGTTCGTCGACCGCTACTCCGGCGAAGACGGCCTGAGCGGACCCGAGGGCGCCTTCCTCGCCTGCTCCTTCTGGCTCGCCGAATCCCTCGCCCACACCGGACAGCTCGCCCGGGCCGTCGCTCTGATGGACGAGCTGGTCGGTCTGGCCAACGACGTGGGCCTCTACAGCGAGGAGATCGACCCGGCCACCGGTGACTTCCTGGGAAACCTGCCCCAGGGGCTGAGCCACCTGGCGCTGATCAGCGCCGCCCGTGCCATCGATGCCGCACACGAGGAGGCGATCGAGTGAGCGCGTGGGGGACGGCTGCCGGGGCGTTCGTCGGCACACTGGCGCTGACCACCGCATTGCGTGCCGCCAGCGAGATGCGCCTGACACGCATGGACTTGCCCTTCCTGCTCGGCACGGCGGTGACCGTCAACCGCACGCGTGCGAAGGCGGTCGGCTACCTGATGCACTTCCTCAACGGCGAGGTCTTCGCCTTCATGTACTACGCCGTATTCCTCGCGATCGGCACGGCCGGCTGGTGGCTGGGCGCCCTCTTCGGTCTCCTGCACGGCCTGTTCGCCGGCACCGCGCTGGTCAGCGTTCTCCTGCCACTCGTCCACCCCCGGATGGGCAGCCCGCTCACCAGCGCCCCCGAGGTGGCCCTTCTGGAACCACCCGGCTTCCTGATGCTCAACTACGGACCGAGCACTCCCGTGGTCACCGTCCTCGCGCACGTCGGCTACGGAGCCATCGTGGGAGGCTTCACCGCGCTCGGTGCCTGACGGCCAGGGCGGCCGGATCACGGCAACGCCGACGTACTGCCGCAGCTCGCCGGCTGGCCGGTCTGGCCGGTCTGGCCGAAACGGCGCTCTTTCCGCCGTGCCTGATGTTGCCGACCCTGGCAGGAAGCGAAGGGCCGCAGGCAGTGCCAGGGGGAGCCGCCGATGTCCGGACCGCTTTACGTTCCCGTACTTCCGGCCCGGCCGCACGCGGCGGAGGCGTACCGCCGGCTGCGTCCCGACGTGCAGAGCGCCGTGGCACCCGTCTGGAACCTACCGACCCGGCCGGGACTGCCGCCCGAGACTCTGGCGACCGAGTTCCGCAGGGATCTGGCCGGTGTGGTGAAGGCCCAGCGGTACCGGACGGCCTGGCTGGACGCACCGGGTGTGCGCGGGGCGGAGGGCTCCGTGCTGGCCGAGCTCCTGGAGGCCGCCACCGTGTGGGGGCCGTTCCGGCCGGTGACCGGCCCCGGTCGGCCCGCGGCACTCCAGCACCTGGTGCTCGATGTCGCACGGCGGGCGCAGGACGGGTTCGGGATACGGGTTCCGGTCCCGGGGGAGTGGGATGACCTCACCGCAGACCGGGTCCGTGAGCTGCTCCGACGAGCCGACCCGACGGCCCCGGTCGACCTGCTCGTCGACCTGGAGGCGGTCCCCGCGGACCGCCCCGAGGCGGGGAAGGAGGCCGTCCGTGCCCTCGACGCCCTCATACCCCTGGCGGCGTGGCGGACAGTCGCCCTGCTGAGCGGCGGCTTCCCCGAAGTAACCGCCGACATGGTGGAACATGACCTACGGGAAGTACCGCGCACGGACTGGCGCCTGTGGCAGGCCGCGTGCGCCACGGGCCGCTCCTACCTGAAGCTCCTCGCCTACGGCGACTACGGGACCACGCCCCCGTCGTCCCTCGCCCGGCCCCCGCACAACGGTCCCGGGGGACCGGCGTGGGGTGTGCTGCGCTACACCGCGGAACAGTCCTTCGTACTCGCGCGGGTCCTGTCCCGTGGAGACGATCACGTAGCCCGCAACCGGGCCTCCGCACGTCAACTCGTCCAGCACGACGCCTTTCGCGGGCCGGGTGCCGGCAGTGCCGAAGCCTGGCTCCGTGACTGCGCACACGGCTCGGGAGGTACCGGCAACTCCACGACCTGGCTGTGGGTCGGAAACGCCCAGCACATGACGTACGTCGTGCGCAGCATGCGGTCCTGAGGTGCCGCTCCCGGTCTGAGGCGGGGGCCGGTCGAGCCGTTCAGGTTCGGCCACGACGCACGGGTTCGCCGCCGCCCTGCTCCCGGACGACCGTGAGGTACGCCCACGGCTGGAGGACGTAGACACTGCCGTTCTCGAACTCCAGCCGCATCCGGCCCCTTCGCGGCTCCCGCACGTCCGCCACCCGGTGCGGGGTGCCGCCGACCGCGATCAGGTCACCGCGTCGAACACCATCGGCCGTGACCTCCAGGCGTTGCGCGGACCGCCAAGTCGCGGCCGGCCCGGCAGCGCTCCGCTGGTTGTGCTCGCGGAGCCTGGCCAGCAACACCTCGCGCCGGGCGGCGGCCCGCTGCTCCGGATCCGGCGAACCCCCGGTCACCGGACGCCGTTCCGCAGCGCAGCCGCCAACTTCCGCGCCACGTCCGCCCGGCAGCAGCCCAACTCCACCAGCGGCGCGAGGTAGTCGCTCGTCATCGACACCGGATCGATCCCGAGTGACGGCAGGACGACGTCCACTGCCGCCAGCGCCCCGCGCAACTCGTCGCGTGCCGCCTCCGCCGCCCTGGTCTTCTCGACCACGCTCCCGTGCTTGCCCGTTGCCATGTCCGCGCTCCTCCTCGTCGTTCGCTGCGTTCACCGACGAGCATGGATGCGTAGCGCTACGCTCACCAGGGGTAACGGTTTTCGGAGTGCCGAAACGTAAACGGAGTCGCCCAGTGCCCGCACCGAAGGAACTCGACGCGTCGGCTTCGCTTCCTGCTCTATACGGCGTCAAACTGCGCAAGCTGCGGATGCGGGCCGGGCTCACCCAGCGCCAGTTGGGCGACAAGATCCCCATCGCACACAGCCGCATCGCCCAGTTCGAGCTGGGCAAGGAGGTCCCGCCCGAGGACGTCAACGCCAAGCTGGACGTTCTACTCGGTGCGGAAGGCGACTTGGCCGACCTGTGGGGCCATATCAAGCGCACGCCGTATCCAGACTGGGCCCGGACGTACATGGCGCTGGAGCAGCAGGCGCGCAAGGTGGAGAAGTACATGGCACACACGGTGCCCGGCTTGCTCCAGACGGAAGCTTACGCGCGAGCACTCCTGAGCGTTGCCAGGCCCAGTGTGGGGTTGCAACTGGGGCGCATGCTCGAAGCGCGAATGAGGCGGCAGGATGTGCTGACCAGGCACGATCCTCCCGTGCTGTGGGTCATCCTCGATGAAGCGGTGTTGCGAAGGCCCGTCGGTGATGTTGCGACCTTTCGCGAGCAGCTCGCCCACATCCTGCGCGTGACGGGCGAGCGAGATCACGTGACAGTGCAGGTATTGCCCTTCGAGCGGGGGGAGCATCCCTTGCTGGGCGGTTCGCTGACAGTACTGTCGCTATCGAACAGGAGCGGCGTGGCTTACATGGAGAGCTCCCACTCGGGTGAGCTGGTGGAGTCGGCCGAGGCGGTCGCAGAGTACGCCCTAGCACTTGATCACTTAAGGGCCCAGGCGCTCCCGCCGGGCCAGTCTGCCGACCTGATCCAAGCCGTGATGGAGGAATCACCCCGTGATAGCCGACTCCCGACACGCTCTCAGCGCCGCAAACTGGCGCAAGTCCAGCTACAGCAACACGCAGGGCGGCGACTGCGTCGAGGTCGCTGACGGGGTCGCCGGAGCCGTGCCCGTGCGGGACAGCAAGTGTTCCTCCGGGCCCGTCGTCATCATCGGCGAGCGGGCCTGGGGCGTGTTCGTGGGGAACCTGCGCCAGCCGTCGTGACCGGGGCGCGGGTTCCCGCGTCCCGGTGCCGCGCGGCACCCTAAAAGGAACGGGTGAGAACCCTCCCAACCAAACCCGGGGGCCAACTCCCTTCGCCACTCGATCGGGTGATCGGGGAGACCCAGCCCCGGGCGGGTGGGGTACGGTCGCGGCAACAACCCCATACACGCAGACGGCCCCCGACAGGACGGCAATCCTGGCGAGGGCCTGACCGATCCGGAAGAAAGACCCTTCCTGATGGCTGATCCGCAGTCTAGCGTGGCCGTGTCGCCGCGCCCCGAGTTCGCGATTCCCGAGGACGCGCCCCGTGCCGGGGTGATCCACGTGCGCCACCGCCACACCGACCGGTTCACGGTGGTGGGCAACCACCTCGCCCAGCACCGGAGCCTTTCCGCCGCCGCCATCGGCCTCGGCGTGTACATCCAGTCCCTGCCCGACGGGGCCTCCGTCACCGTGAAGACGCTGACCCTCCGGTTCCGCGAGGGGGAGATCACCATTCGGCGCGCGCTCAACGAGCTGGAGGCCGCCGGGTATGTGGAGCGTCGGCGCGTGGCCCTGGGCGGGGGACGGTTCGCCACGCGCACCCTGGCGTACGACAAGCCCGGCTGTGCGCCCGTACGCGAGCCGGCGCCCACCGTGCCGCAGCCGGCCGGGGCCGTGCCGGCGGAGGCTGCCGCACCGCGGGAGGCTCCCGCCGTCACCGGGCCCGCCGCCGAACTCCTCGCGGGATTAAGGCTCGTGGACCCGCGCCTCGTCCTCGCCGCCCGCGACGTGCAGCGTCTGGTGCCCGCCGTCGAGGCGTGGTCGGCCCGTTCTGTGACCCCGGAGCAGATCACCCGCACGCTCACCGCGAACCTCCCGCCCGCGCCGGTGCCGATCCACCACCCGGCCCGGTTCCTCGAACACCGCCTGGCTGCCTTGCTGCCGCCGCCGCTTCCGGCCGCGCCGCCACCACGGCCGCGCCCCGCGCCGCTGATCACCTGTGACGGTTGCGAGCGCGCCTTCCGCAGTCATGACCCCGACGCTCGGTGCTCGGACTGCGGGCCGCCGACCGTCGCCGCAGCGGGCTGAGACGCTCCCGAGGGCCGGACCGGTCGTCAGCGGGGCGGTACGTCATGGTCTTTGCATGATCGATTAGACTTGTCCGGGTGACGGCGTGCCGGTTGGGGCACGGCGTCACCCGCGTGGGGGAGGCGCCGGCGGTCCCGGCATGCCGAGCGGACCGGGGGCCTGTGCCCCGCCCCGTCGCCGGTCCTTCCCCCGGCTGCCAGAAGACCGACCGCCGGCGACGCCGTACCGGCGGCTCTGCTGGGCGCTCGGGGATCCGTAGGCCGGTCGGCGCCGTGTCGTCGCGGCGTGGTTCACGGGGCGGAAGCAGTCAACAGCACGGTCGGCACGATGCGACGGCCGTCCCCGCGCGCCAGGAAGGGTTACCCCATGCAAGGCCCCCATGGAAACGTTTCTCCACCCATGGCGGTGGACGTGCGAGGACTGCGCAAGGAGTTCGACGGCAAAGTCGCCGTCGGCGGCGTCGACCTCAGCGTCCCCCGGGGCAGCTTCTACGGGCTGGTCGGGCCCAACGGGGCCGGCAAGACGACCAGCCTGTCGATGATCACCGGCCTGCTGCGCCCCGACGCGGGCACCGTCACCGTCGCCGGGTACGACGTCTGGCGGGACCCGTACGAGGCCAAGCACCGCATCGGCATCCTGCCCGAGGGCCTGCGCCTGTTCGAGCGGCTGTCGGGCCGCGAACTCCTGCGCTACACGGGCCGGCTGCGGGAGCTGCCGGCCGCCGACACCGAGGCCCGGGCCGAGGAACTGCTCGGCGTGCTCGGGCTGGACGGGGCCGCCGACAAGCTGGTCGTCGACTACTCCACCGGCATGCGCAAGAAGATCGGGCTGGCCGCGGCGCTGCTGCACAACCCGCCCGTCCTCTTCCTCGACGAGCCGTTCGAGAGCGTGGACCCCGTGTCGGCCGAGACGATCCGCGAGGTGCTGCGCCAGTACACGGCGAGCGGATCGACGGTGGTCTTCTCCAGCCACGTCATGGAGCTGGTCGCCGCCCTGTGCAGCCATGTCGCCGTCATGGCCGGGGGCCGGGTCGTCACGGCCGGCACCCTCGACGAGGTGCGGGCCGGGCGGAGCCTGAACGAACGCTTCATGGAACTGGTCGGTTCCCCGGCCGGAACGGCGAAGGGAGGGACCCTCGCATGGTTGGGGTCTTCGTCGGGCTGAAGCTCGCCCTGCTGCGCAGCAGCCTGCGCCGCAGCACCGGTCGCGCCGTGGGATTCACGGCCGGTGTGGCCCTCGGTGTCGCCGGTGCCTGCTACGCGGCCGTGGGCCTGGCCCGCGGCGACGGCGGGGCGGGCCCGGGGGGCGGGGCCGGCGGGGCCGACCTGGCCGTCCTCGTCTTCGCCGGACTGGTCGTGGCGTGGCTGGCGCTGCCGCTGTCCTTCGGTGCCGGCGGGGACGAGAGCGCGGACCCCACCCGCCTCGCCGTCCTGCCGGTGCGACCCCGGCGGCTGATCGCGGGGGCCACGGCCTCCGCCCTGGTCGGCCCGGGCCCGCTGTGCACGCTGATCGTGATCACCGGGGCCGTCGCGGGTGCCTCCGACGGCGCTTTCGACAGCCCGGCAGGTGCCGCGGTCGCCGTGTTGTGCGTGCCGCTCACGCTGCTGCTGTGCGTGGTCGCTTCCCGGGCCGTACTCGCCGCCTTCGCCCGCGCCCTGACCGGCAGGCGCGGCAAGGACGCCGCCGCGCTCGGCGGGGTCCTTGCCGCGGTCGGCGGCTACGCGGCCTACCTCCTGCTGTCCACCGCCGGCCCCGGCCCGGCCCTGCCCCCCGTCGTCGTACGGGTCCTGCGCTGGACCCCGCCCGGCTGGCCGGCCGACGCGGTCCGGGCCGCCGCCGAGGGCCGTACGGGCACCGCCCTGCTGGAGCTGGCCGGGACCGCCGCCCTGATCGGCCTGCTGATGCTGTGGTGGCACGCCTCGCTGGCACGGCTGATGACCACCGCGGACGCCTCCACCGCCCGGGACGTGAAGGTCCGGGCCGTCCATGCCGACGGGCTGCGGGCCCGCCTGCTCACCTCCAGCCGCGTCCTGCTCGTCGCCCACCACCAGTGGGGCGCGTTCCTGCGGGCGCCCCGGCACCGGATGACGATGATCGCTGCCCTCGCGTACGCGCTGCTGTTCCCGGTGGTGCTGGTGTCGGTCGGCATGGCCACCCCGTACACCGTCGTCGGCGGGGCCTGGGTGTTCGGACTCACCGTGCCCGGCGTCCTGTTCGCCCTCGACGGCTCCGCGATCTGGACCAACGTGGCGACGCTGCGGACCGTCGCGCAGGCCCGGGCCGAGCTCGCCGGACGGATGCTGCCCCAGCTCGCGGTGATCGTGCCCTGGCTGACCGCCGTCGCGACCGGGATCGCCCTCGCCACCGGGCGCACCGACCAGCTCGCCGCCGCGCTCGGGGTGACCTTCGCCCTGCTCGGGGTGACGTTCGCGATGGGCGTGGTCATCAGCGTCTTCCACCCCTACCCGTACCCCGAGGACGTGTGGGGCGTGAGCGCGCCCGGACAGAGCGGCGGGTACCACCTCGCCAACTTCTGCAGCTCGCTGCTGGGCGCAGTGGTGATCGCCCCCGTGGCCGCGGGCGCGTTCCTGCTGGACGGCTCGGGCTCCGCCTGGCTGCTGCTGCCGCTGGGCACGGTGTACGGACTGGCCGCCGTCCTGCTCATCCTTCGGCCCCTGGGACGGCGTCTCTTCGAGCGGGCGCCGGAGATCCTCACCACGCTGCGGATGTCCTGAGCGCACCGCCCTCTCCGACCACCTCACCCCAGGAGCCACGACGATGACAGCCCCGGCCTTCCGGTCCCTGCTGGGACACGCCCGTCCGTACCGCGTACCGCTGGTCGTAGGGGCGGGGCTCAGCGCGCTGGGCGGGGTGGCGGGGCTGGTGCAGCCGCTCGTGGCGAAGGCGTTCGTCGAAGCGTTGGGGGCCGGCGAGCCGGTCTTCCGGCTGCTGGTGCTGCTCGGGCTGCTCATCGTCGGCGGGACCGTGGTGGCCGCGTTCGGGATGTACACCGTCGAGCGGGCCGCCGAGGGCGTCGTGCTCGGGGCCCGGCGGCGGCTCGTCGCCCGGCTGCCCCGGCTGCGGGTCGCGGACCTGGACCGGCGGCCGCCGGGCGACCTCATCTCCCGGGTGACCGCGGACACCACGCTGCTGCGCGAGGCGGCCACCAACAACCTCGTCGACACGCTCATCGGGGCCGTCACGCTGGTCGGCATGCTCGTGCTGATGGCCTGGCTCGACCTGGTGCTGTTCCTCGCCGTGCTCGGGGTCGTGGCCGTCATCGGCGGCTGTACGGCGGTCGTCATGCCGCGCATCGCCCGGGCCGCCAAGGAGACCCAGGAGGCCCTCGGCGAACTCGGCTCGGGGCTGGAGCGGCTGCTCGGGGCGATCCGCACGGTCAAGGCGTCCGGCGCGGAGCAGCGGGAGAGCGACGGCCTGGAGGCGTCGGCGACCGGCGCCTGGCGGGCGGGCATCCGGGCGGCGCGCTGGGGCGCGGTGGCCGGGACCGCCAGCGGGCTCGTGGTGCAGCTGGGCTTCCTGACGGTGCTCGGCCTCGGCGGGGCGCGTGTCGCCGCCGGGGAGATGAGCGTCGCCTCCCTGATCGGGTTCCTGCTGTACCTCTTCTACCTGGTCGGGCCCGTAGGACAGTTGGTGAGCGGGGTCAGCGGCCTCCAGGTGGGCATCGCCGCCGTGGGGCGCATCCACGAGGTGCTCGAACTCGACCCCGAACCGGCGCCGGAGGAAGCCGGCTTCCCGGCGCAGGCCCCGGCCCCCGTCCCCGCGCAGGCCCCGGCCCCGGCCGCGGCGGAGGCCCCCGCGCAGGCCCCGGACCACGCGCAGGCCGTCCCGGCGGCTGTGACTGCGGCCTCCGTTTCCTTCCGGGACGTCGTCTTCCGGTACCGCGAGGACGGGCCGCCGGTGCTGGACGGCGCCACGTTCGAGGTTCCCGCGGGCGGGCTCACGGCCGTCGTCGGGCCCTCAGGGGCCGGCAAGAGCACCCTGTTCGCCCTGCTGGAGCGCTTCCACGACATCGACGGCGGCAGTGCCCGCATCGACGGGCAGGAACTGCGCGACCTGAACCCGGCCGTGCTGCGCCGGACCATCGGCTACGTCGAGCAGGACGCCCCGGTGCTGGCCGGCACCCTCCGCGACAACCTGACCTTTGCCGTCCCCGGGGCGACCCCCGCCGACCTGGACCGCGTACTGGCACAGGTGCGGCTGACGGGGCTGGTCGAGAGCCTGCCGCAGGGCCTCGACACGGAGGTCGGCCACCGCGGCACGGCGCTGTCCGGCGGCCAGCGGCAGCGGATCGCCATCGCCCGCGCCCTGCTGCGCCGGCCGCGGCTGCTGCTCCTCGACGAGGCCACCTCGCAGCTCGACGCGGTCACCGAGGGCGAACTGCGGGAGGTCATCGCGGAGGTGGCCCGGACCACGACCGTCCTGGTCGTCGCCCACCGGCTGTCCACGGTGACGGGCGCCCGCCGGATCCTCGTACTGGACGGCGGGCGGGTACGGGCCGCCGGCACGCACGGGGAACTCCTGGAGGGGGACGCCCTGTACCGCCGGCTCGCCACGACCCAGATGCTCGGCGCCGTTCCCGGGCAGGCCCCGGCGGCCACCGGCTGAGCCGTGACGGTTCGGTGTGGCCCTCGTTGCAGGTGTGGCGCGTAACGATTGGTCCCGTTGGTTCCGGCGTCACGTCCAAGGGGTGAATTCCAGCCAATCGGTGGGTCCTCGATCAGGTTTCGGTCATGGGGGTGTGCAGGCCGAACGGCATACGTCCCAACCCTGTTCACCGAACCCCGGAACGGTAGGGTGATCAAGCTGCTGAGCCCGGTCGGTGACAGGGGGAGGATCCATTGGGCGAGCGAATCAGCTTCAGAATTCTTGGGCCACTTATGGCCACTGCGGGGGAGCGAACTGTTCCGGTAGGGGGTGCCCGGCAACGTACGATTCTGGCCCTTCTGCTCCTCAGTCCGGGGCGGATCGTTCCGGTGGACACTCTGGTCGACGTGGTGTGGAACGGGCGCCCGCCCGCCACCGCCCGCACCCAGGTCGCCATCGTCATCGCCGCCCTGCGCAAGGCCCTGAAGGCCGAAGGGGTGGCCGACGAGATCATCGTCACCTCGCACCCCGGCTACCTGCTGCGCATCGACGGGCACCAGCTGGACGCCCTCACCTTCACCGACCTCGTCTCCGCCGCCGAGACCGCCGTCCGCGAGCAGCGCCTGGGCGAGGCCGCCCGCGCCTACGCCGACGCGCTCGCGCTGTGGCGCGGACCGGCCCTGGCCGGGGTCTCCGGGCAGCTCGTGGAGGACGAGGCGGCCCGCTGGGAGGAGATCCGCCTCAACACCTACGAGGCGATGACCGACGTACAGATCGAACTCGGCGAGCACCAGCTGCTCCTGCCCGAACTGGCCGCGACCGTACGGGAGCACCCACTGCGCGAGCGCGCCCGCCGGCACCTCATGCTCGCCCAGTACCGCTCCGGACGGCGCGCCGAGGCCATGGAGACCTTCCGGGAGACGCGCCGGCTGTTCATCGACGAGCTCGGTATGGAACCGGGGCCCGAACTGCAGGACCTCCACGACGCGATCCTGCGGGACGACCCGGCCCTCACCCCGACCCCGGCCGCACCTTCCCCGGCCGCCCGCGCCGACGGCGCCCCCGGCGCAGGGGACGCCCCGGCCGGACGCGGCGCCATCGTCCCCTCCGAACTGCCCCCGGACGTACCAGGGTTCGCCGGGCGTGAGGAGGAACTGCAGGCCCTGGACCCCCTGGTGGACATCCGCAGCCAGGACGGCCGCACCGCCCCCACCGTCGGGCTGATCACGGGCGTCGCCGGCGTCGGCAAGACCGGCCTCGCCGTCCGCTGGGCCCACCGCGTCGCCGAACGGTTCCCGGACGGACGGCTCTTCGCCGACCTGCGCGGTTACGACGAGCACCACGCCCCCACCACCGCCAGCGACATACTCGGCCGCTTCCTGCGCTCCCTCGGAGTGGCGAGCGACGACGTACCCAACCGGCTGGAGGACCTCACCGCCCTCTACCGCAGCGTGCTCGCCGACCGCCGTGTCCTACTCGTCCTCGACAACGTCCGGACCTTCGCGCAGATCAGACCCCTGCTGCCGGGCAGCGGCGGCTGCACCGTCCTCGTCACCAGCCGCGAACAGTTGGAACAGCTCATCACCTGGCCGCAGTCGGCCCGGGTCCACCTCGGCCTCCTGCCCGAGGACCGGGCCGTCGAACTCCTCGGCCGCATCGTGGGTGAAGCCCGCACCGCCGCCGCCCCGCAGGAAGCGCGACGCCTGGTCGACCTGTGCGACCGGCTGCCGCTCGCCCTGCGCATCGCCGCCGCCCGGCTGGCCTCCAAGCCGCACTGGTCGGTACGCCACCTCGTCGCCCGGCTCAGCGACGAGCGGCGCCGCCTCGACGAGCTCAGCCAGGGCGAGTCCCAGGTGCGGGCCAGCTTCGCGCTCAGCTACCGGTACCTGCACAAGGACGCCGCCCGGCTCTACCGCTACCTGGGGCTGCTCGGCGTACCCGACTTCACCGCCTGGGTCGGGGCCGCGCTGATGGACCTCGACGTCCTGGACGCCGAACGGCTGATAGAGCACCTCGTGGACGCCCAGTTCCTGGAGGTCGTCGGCGTCGACGCCACCGGACAGCTGCGCTACCGCTTCCAGAACCTGATGCGCCTGTACGCGGGCGAACTGGCCCGTGCCGAGGAGGCCGACGAGGACCGCACCGCCGCCTGCGACCGGGTCTTCCGCACCTGCCTGACCATCGCCGAGCAGGCGCACCGCCGCGAGTACGGCGGCGACTACGGCATCGTGCACAGCGACGTGCCGCGCCGCGCCATCGACCCGGTCCTGCTGGAGGAGCTGCTCGCCGCCCCCCTGGAGTGGTACGAAGCCGAACGGCTGTCGCTCGTCGCCGTCGTCGAGCAGGCCTCCGCGATGGGCATGGCCGACCTGGCCTGGGACCTCGTCATGTCCATGGAGGTGCTCTTCGAGTCCCGCAACTACATGGACGACTGGCGGACGTGCAGCGAGTACGCCCGCGCCGCGGCCCGCGCCGCCGGCAACGTACGCGGCCAGGCCGCCATGGAGCAGCAGCTCGGCACCGTCGACCTGCGGCTGCGCAGACTGCCCGAGGCGGCGGCCCGGCTGGAGCGCTCCCTCGACCTGTACACGCAGGCCGAGGACGGGCTCGGGCGGGCACTGGTGCTCAGCAACCTCGCCTTCATCGACCGGATCCGCGGCGAGTACGGGCGCGGAACCGGCCGGCTCCGGGAGGCCCTGCCCGTGTTCCGGGCGGCCGGCGACCGCTCCTCCGAGGCGTACGTCCTCAACCTCATGGCCCAGTTCGCCCGCGACGAGGGGCAACTGGAGCAGGCCGTGGAGCTCAGCCGGGACGCCGTCCGCGTGTGCACCAGCATCGAGGGCGACGCCCGCAGCCTCGCCCTGGCCCTGCACGAACTCGCCAGCGCCCAACTGGCCCTGGGCCGGCTGGAGGAGGCCGAGACCGAGTTCAACCGGGTCGTGGGGATCGTCCGGGAGAAGTCCGACCTGCTCGGCCTGTCCTACGCCCTGCTGGGCCTCGGCCGGACCCGGCAGGCCGCGGGCACCACCGATGCGGCCGAGCAGACCTTCCTGGAGGCCCTCGACCACGCCCTGCGCACCCGCAGCCCGATGATCGAGGGCCAGATCCGGCTCGCGCTGGGCGAGGTCCGGGCCGCGGGCGGCCACGAGGAGGAGGGCAGGACGCACCTGGTCCGCGCCCTCGGGATCTTCGAGCGGATCGGCTCCCCGCCCTGGGAGGAGAAGGCCCGCTCCGCCCTGGCCCTGCTGCCCGGGCGACCACCGGGGGAGGACGGGCCGGCCGGACCCGGCGGGGGCGGCGCATGACCCCCGGGCCGGACCCCGCGGGGCGGGTGGCCGGGCCGGACCTGCCGGGCCGCGTGGGCCGGGCGGCGTAACCGGGGCGCGACCCGCCGGGGCGGGTAGCCGATCAATAACCCGCCGATAAGGCCCGCGCCTAGCGTCATCGCAGACGAGAAAACTGCCGAGTTGTGGAGTCCGCGATGTCACGTACGGCCGGCGCGCCTTCCTTCGCCGTGATCCCCGGCGCCCAGGTGCACGAAGTCCTCGACGGCCGTGCACCCGAAGTGGTGGGATTGATCGAATCCGCATACCGGGTGCACGGCGAGGGCGGCACCGTCAATCCGCCCTCCTATTTCCTCCGCTTCCCCGACCGGCCGAAGGCTCGCATCATCGCGCTGCCGGCTTCGATCGGGGGAGCGGCACCGGTCGACGGGCTGAAGTGGATTTCCAGCTTCCCGGACAATGTGGCGGCCGGTATTCCGCGGGCTTCCGCTGTGTTGATCCTCAACGACCCCACGACCGGATATCCGCTCGCCTGCCTGGAATCCTCGATCATCAGCGCGGCGCGCACCGCCGCCTCCGCGGCGCTCGCCGCCGACCGGCTCCGCCCGCCCGGACGCCGACCCCGCCGGATCGGCTTCTTCGGCGCGGGCCTGATCGCCCGCTACATCCACCAGTACCTGGCGGGCACCGGCTGGGAGTTCGACGCGATCGGTGTGCACGACCTGTCGGCCGAGCACGCGGCCGGCTTCGCAGGCTACCTGGACCGGGCGGGCGAAGCGGCGCCCGTCACCGTCCACGACAGCGCCGAAAAGCTGATCCGCTCCAGCGACCTGGTGGTCTTCGCGACGGTCGCGGCCACCCCGCACGTCACCGACCCCGGCTGGTTCTCCCACAACCCGCTGGTCCTGCACGTCTCCCTGCGCGACCTGTCCCCGGAGGTGATCCTCACCGGCTTCAACGTCGTCGACGACATCGAGCACTGCCTGAAGGCCGAAACGTCCCCCCACCTCGCCGAACGGCTCACCGGCGGCCGGGACTTCCTCGACGGGACCCTCTACGACGTGCTGAGCGGCGCGCTCACCGTCCCCGACGACCGGCCGGTGTTCTTCTCCCCGTTCGGCCTGGGCGTCCTCGACCTCGCCGTCGGCCGGCACGTCTACGACACCCTCCGCGCCGAGGGCCGGCTGCCCGTCGTCGAGGACTTCTTCCACGACATGCGCCGCTACGGCTGAACCACCCGCTGCCCCGCCCGCCCCCACGCCAGCGGCCCTGCCGCCCACCCTGCGGCCGACCCCCACGTCCGGCCTTCCCGCCACCCCCACCCCCACCCCCGCCTCCCCCGCCCGCCCGACCCCGCGGCCGCCCCGGGCGGCCCCGAGCCATCCGAGGAAAGAGTTCTGGTGACCACACTGCTCGACACCGCCCGCCGGGCGCCGGCGGGCCACGGCCGGCGCCCCCTCCCCCTCCGGAT
>NZ_JBHWJJ010000037.1:0-65426 GCF_042732005.1 Streptomyces sp. NPDC059851
GCCCCCGGCTCCGGGGCCGGGAGCCGGGGCCGGCTCAGGTGCGTGGTGGGTGGGCGGAGAGGTGCCCGGGCGGGCGGTCGGGCCGGTCTGCCGGGTCGGCCGGGTCGGCCGGGTCGGCCGGGTCAGCCGGACCAGAGCGTCTCCCGGACCTCCTCGGCCGTGGTCGTTCGGATCGTGCCGTCGAGCAGCAGCCAGCGGGTGATCCCGATCGACTCCAGGAACGGCACGTCGTGGCTGGCGACCAGCAGCGCACCCTCGTACGCGTCCAGCGCGCCCGCGAGCTGCCGCACGCTGGCCAGGTCCAGGTTGTTCGTCGGCTCGTCCAGCATCAGCAGCTGCGGAGCCGGCTCCGCCAGCAGCAGCGCCGCCAGCGCCGCCCGGAACCGCTCACCGCCCGACAGCGTGCCCGCCGCCCGTTCCGCGCGGGCGCCGCGGAACAGGAAGTGCGCGAGCCGCGCCCGGATCAGGTTGTTCGAGGCGTGCGGGGCGAACCGGGCCACGTTCGCGGCCACCGACAGGCCGTCGTCGAGCAGATCGAGCCGCTGCGGCAGGAATCCCACCGGAACGTGCCTCTCCACCTCCCCGGCCACCGGGTCGAGCAGCCCGGCGACCGTGCGCAGCAGGGTCGTCTTGCCCGAGCCGTTGCGGCCCACCAGCGCGATCCGCTCCGGGCCGCGCACGTCCCACTCGCCCGGCATCCCCGCGCCGTGGGCCAGTCGCACCCCGCTCAGGCTGAGCACCCGGCGCCCCGGCGGGACTTGGGTCGCCGGAAGCTCGATCCGGATGTCCGCCTCGTCCCGGACGGCTTCCACCGCCTGGTCCAGGCGCTCCTTCGCCTGTGCCAGCCGCTCGGTGTGCAGGGCGCGGTGCTTGCCGGCGGACTCCTGGGCCGTGCTCTTGTTGCCGTTCGCGATGATCTTTGAAGCGCGCTTGGTGTCGTACATCTTCTGCCCGTACTGCCTGCGCCGCGCCAGTCTGACGTGCGCCTCGGCCAACTCGCGCTTCTGCCGCACCACATCGGCCTCGGCGCTCCGGACCAGCCGCTCGGCCGCCTCCTGCTCGGCCGCGAGCTGCGCCTCGTAGTCCGAGAAGTTCCCGCCGTACCAGTGCACTTCGCCTTCGTGCAGGTCGGCGATCTGGTCGACCCGCTCCAGCAGCTCCCGGTCGTGACTGGCCAGGAGCATCACCCCGGACCAGGACTCGACCGCCGAGTACAGCCGGCGCCGGGCTCGCAGGTCCAGGTTGTTGGTCGGCTCGTCCAGCAGCAGCACGTCGGGGCGGGCGAGCAGGAGGGCGGCCAGCCGCAGCAACACGCCCTCACCACCGGAGAGTTCGCCCACCGTACGGTCGAGACCGATCCGGGCGAGGCCGAGCTGTTCGAGGGTGGCATGGGCACGTTCCTCGACGTCCCAGTCGTCGCCGACGGCGGCGAAGTTCTCCTCGGTCGCCTCGCCCGCCTCGATGGCGTGCAGCGCGGCACGGGCGACATGGATGCCGAGCGCCTCGTCGACGCGGAGGGAGGTGTCGAGGGTGACGTTCTGCGGCAGGTGGCCCAGGGTGCCGGCAACGGCCAATTGGCCTTCGGACGGGTTCAGTTCGCCTGCGATGAGCTTCAGCAGGGTGGATTTCCCGCTGCCGTTGCGGCCGATCAGGCCGGTACGGCCGGGGCCGACGGCCAGCTGGAGCCCGTCGAAGACGGCCGTGCCGTCGGGCCATTCGAAGGACAGGGCGGAGCAGGTGATGAAAGCGGCGGACGTCGTACTCATGGAGGCCTCCGGGTTGCGTGAAAGTGTGTGCAACGGGGGAGACGGCCGAGGACGGACCCGGTGGCGAGATCCCGCGGGGCGGCACGGCGGCACGGCTGTGCGGCGGCCGCGGCCGTGGCCTAAGGCTGTGGCCGTGTGGCGGTCGCGGCTGTGTGGCGGTCGCGGCTGTGCGGCGCGGGGCGGGATCGGTTGTGTGACCGGTATACGGGTGTCGGTCGGCGTCTCGGCCTCAGAAGAGCAACGTCCTACTCCGTTTCGACGGGGATGGGGCGTCGACGAAGCTACGGGCGGCCGGAGCCGCCCGCAAACGATTTACGGGCCGGGCCGGGCCGGGCCGGATCGGGTCCGGCCGGATCGGGTCGAGCCGGGTTGGTCCGGGCCGGGGCGGGGGCGGCGCCGGTCGCCGGGTCAGTGGGGGCCGCCGCGCATCAGCTCGGCCAGGCTGTGGTCCATGTCGAGGTACAGGTGCTCCAGCCCCGGGGGGACGATCTCCGCCGCCCGCTCCAGGAACCGGTGCAACTCGGCCGTGGACATCAGCACGATCGCGACGCCCTCGGGGGCGTGGAACTCGATCGTGGTCCGGTTGAGGTCGTAGGGCCGGACCCGCACGTCGCCGTGGCCCGTCGGGCGGTCCAGGCCCGACTCCAGGAGCTCGCGCCCGAAGGTCCACGAGACCTCGACGCCCTCCAGCGTTGCGGGGGCGGGGAAGGCCATCCGCACGGCGAACGGATCCGCACGGTCGTAACAGAGGGTGACGGGTACGGTCTCGACCTTCGGCGCGGTGGCCACCAGACGTGCCTGCACAGGCTGCTCGATGACGGTGATCAAGGCTCGCTCCCTTGCGGCGGAATTCCTGCCGGGCACGGGTGGAACCCGGCATCCGGATAGACGCCGCAATCGGCGAATCCGTGCACGGCCAATGACGTGAGCTGTGTCACCGCCTGGCTGGAACGCATCCGTTTGATCGCACAGAGTAATCGGTGTGGGGGTTGTGTCCGAAGGGGAGTCACTTCCTGCCGCATGGTCCGGAGTGGTCGCAGAAAGGCTGGTTCCCGCTCACTCCACAGGCGCAAAGCATCGCCCTGGTCTCGCTGCGGACGGTCCCGTCCGCGGTCGTCACGCGCAGCTCGCCGCGGACCACGAGCTGACCGGCCGGAGTCCGTACGACCGTCGTCGGCCGGCTCGGTTCCTCGGGCGGCCCGTCGGTGAACCGGTACTGCAGCGCCCCCGACGGGCACCGCCGGATCACCTCCGCGACCCGCTCGGCATCCGCGCCGTCCGGCTGTACCCAGGGTCGGGCACCCGTGTCGAACACCTCGGGCAGGCCGCGCACGCATTCGGCGGCGTGCAGGCACCGGCCGATCTCGTACGTGACGGTGATCTGCTTGCCCGGATAGGCCTTTGGCTGCGTGTGCCGCTCGGGCCGCTCGGGCTGTTCGGGCCGCTCGGGCTGCATGGAAGGCATGCCCCCACGGTAGGAAGGCGGAGGCGGGGACGCACCCTGGACGGCGGATCCGGGGTGCATTAGCTTCCGGCGCCATGAGACTTCTGGGAGTTGGCATGCTCGCGGCAGCCTTGGCGGTGGGGCCGCTGGTGGCTCCGGCACGGGCGGACGCTGGCGGGACGTCGGAAACGTACGAGGTGGAGGGAAACTCCGGGACCGGGGAGTTGGGGGAGCTGCACGGCGCGGGCTGGGCGCTGAAGCAGACCGGCAAGGACGCCCGGTTCCGCGGATTGGCCGCGGTCAACCGCTCCACGGCCTGGGTGGCCGGCTCCAAGGGCACCGTGTTGCGGACCGTAGACGGCGGTCGGACCTGGCGGGACGTATCACCCCCCACCGCCGCGGCCGAAGGCCTGGAGCTGCGCGACATCGAGGCCTTCGACGCGCGCCGCGCGGTCGCGCTCTCGATCGGGGAAGGAGAGGCCTCGCGGGTGCTGCGCACCGAGGACGGCGGCAGGACATGGACGGAGACCTTCCGGAACACCGACCCGCGCGCCTTCTACGACTGTCTGACCTTCTTCGACTCCCGGCACGGCCTGGCCGTGAGCGACCCGGTGGACGGCAGGTTCCGCATCCTGTCGACGGACGACGGCGGCCGTAGCTGGGCGGTGCTGCCGAACACCGGCATGCCGGAGGCGCTGCCGGGCGAGGCCGGCTTCGCCGCGAGCGGCCAGTGCCTGGTGAGCGCCGGCCCCCGGGACGTGTGGCTGGCCACGGGCGGGGGCGCAGCCGCCCGGATCCTGCACTCGCCGGACCGCGGCCGCACCTGGAGGGCCGCCGAGTCCGGCATCCCGGCCGGCGACCCCGCCAGGGGCGTCTTCGCCCTGGCCTTCCGCGACCGTACGACGGGACTCGCCGTCGGCGGTGACTACCGCACCGGCCAGGCCTCCCCGCAGGCCGCCGCCCTCTCCGCGGACGCGGGCCGGAACTGGACCCCGTCCGGGAACCCGCCGCCCGCCTACCGGTCGGGCGCGGCCTGGCTCCCGCACACGCGCGGCGCGGCCCTCGCCGTGGGGCCCACCGGTACGGACGTCACCACGGACGCCGGCCGCACCTGGCGGGCGCTGGAGCCGGGCTCGTTCGACACCGTCGACTGCGCGGCCGACGGCGGCTGCTGGGCGGCGGGGGAGAAGGGACGGGTGGGGCGGCTGGAACGCCGGTGAGCGGAGCGCCGGTGATCAGTCGGTCGGCTTCGTGAACAGGTCCATGCTGCCGAAGTGGCTCGGCACGAAGCCCGCCGCCTTGTAGACGGGCTCGCCGGCGGCGCTGGCGTGCAGCTGGATGTAGTGGATCCCGATGCCGTTCAGCCACGCGACGAGCCCGTCGACGATCCGTCGGGCATGGCCCTGCCCGCGGAAGGCGTCGTCGGTGACGATCCCGTCGAGGTAGCCGCGGCGGCCGTCGGTGTACTGGGGCCTGGGCAGGTGGTACGTGACCCAGGCCATCCCGGTGGCTGCGAGGGGCTCGCCGGGTGCTCCGCCGACGACGAGGCAGTGCACGTCGGACCGGTCGTTGATCCGCTCCAGGAACCACCCCGGGGCGACGTCCCGCCAGGCGGCATCGGCGGGCCCGGGCTCGACGCCGAGCGCGGCAAGCGCGACGGCCCGCAGTCGGATGAGCTCGGGTATGTCGGCGGGGGTGGCGGGACGGGGGTGCATGGTGGCTCCTGTGGGTGTGGGCGGGCTGGGGGTATGGGGACGGAGATGGGGTCGGTGATGGTGGTGGTGTGTGCGGTGAAGGTGGCGCTTCGGGGGACCGGTGCCGG
This sequence comes from Streptomyces sp. NPDC059851, assembly GCF_042732005.1. Lineage (NCBI taxonomy): Bacteria > Bacillati > Actinomycetota > Actinomycetes > Kitasatosporales > Streptomycetaceae > Streptomyces > Streptomyces sp. NPDC059851. The sequence goes on from NZ_JBHWJJ010000037.1 coordinate 5,033, forward strand.
CCGGACGGAAGCGCAGCCACAAGCCACGCCGGACCGGGGGCGGGCGCGGGCGCCGGATCGGGCAGCAGCGCAAAGGGAGGCCGGGGCGGGCGGCAGCCCGCGAAGGGGCGGTCAGGCCGGAGGGGGTGCGGCTGACGGGATGCCCTCCGACGGGGCCGGGCTGGCGGGCGTAGCGCCGCGGCGCGCGGACACACGCGGGCAGGACCGGGCTGTCGGGCGGAGGCGCGGCGATCGGGATGCCGCGCCCAGGGGCCGGCAGCCGGACGGTGCCTGCGGCGATCGGGATGCCCGCCCCCGGGGTCGGGAGGGTGTCCGGGGCTTCCCGGCCGCCCATCCTCCTTCCGGTGCGGGTCGGCCCGTAAAGGGCGCTCCTTCGTCGCGTCGCGCTGCGATGGCCTTCGGCCACCCTTGACGGGCCAACCCGCACCGGAATGCCAACAGACTGCCGGGAAGCCCCGAAGGATGGCCAGGGGGACGAGTCGAGGAACGGCCCCATCAGAGCAGCGGGCCCCGCGCTCCGCTTTGCCGTGACGCCATGAGCCCGGGACCAGGTCGGCCCGGAACCGCGGCGCGGGCACATGAGCCCTTCCCCGGGGCCAGTGAGGAAGCTCCTCCGTGCGGGGGCGGCCCACCCTGCAGGACATGTCGACGAGATGCACATCGGGACACGCGAGACGCGACAGATCGCTACGTGGTCCCCTTTCCTCGGCGTCTGCCGCCTGCCCGGGGCCGGACTAAACCGCCCACGGTCAGCAGGGTGCTCCGGCCCGCGGGCCCGGCCGACCGCGCCTCCGCCCTGTCCGTCGGCACGGCTTCCGGCTTCCGGCCGCGCGGCTTCTGCCCCACGGGTCACCGCGGCCGCAGGGGCTCCGGCCTTGTCCCCGGGCGGCTCGCCCCCCGCGGCCGCAGGGGCTCTGCCCTCGTTCTTCGCCCCGCGCGCTGGCCCTTCGCCCCGCGCCCCCGCGGTTCGCCCCGCGGCCGCCCCCAGCCCCCCGACCCGCCTCCGAGCCGAGCCGTCCCGTACCCCTACGTCGCCAGGTGTTCTCGCACCGCGGCCAGGTCCGCTGACGTCTTCGTGGCGATGAACTCCGTGATGCGGTACTCGCAGAGGCCGGCCGCCGTGAAGGGGTCCTCCTCCGCGATCCGCTCGATCTCCGCACGGGAGACTCCCGCCGCCAGGATGATGCCGCCGTCCCGCGGGACCTTGCGGCCCGAGGCGAGGAAGACTCCCGAGGCGTAGTAGCGGTCGAGCCAGGCGATGTGGGCGTCCAGCTCTTCTTCGACGGCTTCGATGGGCGCTGTATAGGTGAGCTCCATGACGAACATGATCGTCAGGTTACTCTCGCACCATCATGACGAGTGTGAAGACCCCCGCCAGCGAGGCAGAGGCCCGGGCGGTACAGGATGAACTGCGCAATCTGGTCGTGCTCGACGAGCCCGGGCCGTCGCCCGGGTGCGGGCTCGTCGCCGGGGTGGACGTCGCGTACGACGACGAGCGGGACCTGGTCGCCGCCGCGGCCGTCGTCCTCGACGCCGCCACCCTCGACGTCGTCGAGGAGAGGACGGCCGTCGGGCAGGTCAGCTTCCCGTACGTGCCGGGGCTCCTGGCCTTCCGGGAGCTGCCCACCGTCCTGGCCGCGCTCGACGCCCTGACCGTGGCCCCGGATCTCGTCGTCTGCGACGGCTACGGACTCGCCCACCCCCGCGGCTTCGGGCTGGCGTGCCACCTCGGGGTGGTCACCGGGCTGCCCAGCATGGGCGTGGCGAAGAACCCGTTCACCTTCACCTACGAGGAGCCCGGTACCCGGCGCGGGGACGCCGCCGCGCTGCTCGCCGCCGACGGGGCCGTCGTCGGGCGGGCCCTGCGGACCCAGGACGGGATCAAGCCGGTGTACGTCTCCGTCGGCCACCGGATCTCCCTCGACAACGCCTGCGCCCACGCCCTCGCGCTGAGCCCGAAGTTCCGGATCCCGGAGACCACCCGGCATGCGGACTCCCTGTGCCGGCGGGCCCTGCGCGAGGCGTCCTGAGGCGCGGCGCTTCGTCAGCCCACCGCCGCCACCCGGAACCGGATCCCCGCCTTCTGCAGCCGTTCCAGCAGGGCGTCGCCCATGGCCACCGCCGTGGTGAGCTGGCCCGCGCGCTGCGGCAGGGTGTCGTACGCGAGGCAGAGCGCCGACTCGGCCAGCATCTTGGCGGTCTCGCCGTAGCCGGGGTCGCCGCCCGACACCTCGGTGAACACGCGCTGGCCACCGCCCTCGCCCACGAAGCGGACCGTGAACCAGCTGCGCGCCCGCCGCTCGGCGTCCGGGCCCTCGCCCGGCCCCCAGTGGCCCATCAGCCAGCGCCGGGCCGGCGGCACCTGGGCCACGGCTGCCGCCGCGCCCACCGCCGCCGCACCGCCGACGGCGACCGGGAGGTGCTTGACCGAGGCGTAGTGCCGGTAGCGGAAGTCCGGCCCGTACCGCTCCAGCGCGGCCGCCGAGCGGGTCACGATCCGCGGGTCCAGGGAGGGCAGCGGCACCGCCCAGGTGCCGGTCTCCCGGCTGAACCGCGGTGCGCCCAGCGGCCCCCGCACGCGTCGCCCCGGCAACCGGGGCTCGTACAGTCTGCGGGCGCGTGCCGCGGCCATGGCCTGTGGGCCGCGGGCCATGGCGGTGAGGGCGGAGGCGAGGGTGCCGCCCGAGAAGAGGGCGTTGGACCGCATGAACCCGTCGACCTGCAGCGGCGTGCCCTCGGGCAGCTGTTGCACCGTGAAGTACGTCCCCAGGTCGGCCGGGATGCAGTCGAAGCCGCAGGCGTGCACCAGGCGTGCCCCGGTCTCCCGGGCGCGGGCGTCGTGCTCGACGTACATGCGGTCCACGAACTCCGGCTCGCCGGTGAGGTCCACGTAGTCGGTGCCCTCCTCGGCGCACGCGGCGACCAGCTCCGCGCCGTACAGGACGTACGGTCCGACGGCGGTGGCGAGGACGCGGGTGGCGGCGGCCAGCTCCCGCACGGCGGCCGGGTCGGAGGCGTCCGCGCGGAGCAGCGGCACGTCGGCGCATCCCGGGTACCGGGCGGCGAGGCGTTCGCGCAGCCGTTCCAGCTTGCCGGGGTCGCGGCCCGCGAGGGCCCAACGGCATCCGGCGGGGGCGTGCCCGGCGAGGTACTCGGCGGTGAGGGCCCCCACGAACCCGGTCGCACCGAACAGCACGAGGTCGTGGGCCCGGTCGTGCCCCGGTGCCGTCCGCCCGCCTTGCCGAACCTCTTCGTCCATCACGGCTCCTCCCAGCTCGTACTGGTGGCCGAGGCTAGCGTGCGACGGGCGGGAAACGGCCGGCGCCCCGCCAGCGGCCCGGAGGGGCTGCTGGCGGGGCGCCGCGTGCGGACGTCCGACGTGTGCAGGTGGGGTGACCAGCGGGTCAGTTGTCCTGGTACATGCCGAACACGTCGACGATGAGGTCGACGTTGCCGTCGCTCTGGTTCCAGAAGTCGACGATGCCGTTGGAGCCGGTGCTGGCCTGGACGAGGTTCGGCACCGTCTTGCCCACCGTCCAGTTGAGGGTGGAGGACGTGGGGGCAGTCGGCCAGGTGGCCGTGTCGTCGATGTACGCGTCGATGGTGTTCGGGTCCGGGGAGACGGCGAGGTAGCCGTTGTCCTTGGTGTTGGTCACCGTGGAGTTCAGCACGAAGCCCGTGATGCCGGGCTCGCCCGCCGCCAGCGGCAGGTAGATGTAGCCGCGGCCGCCGAGCGGGCCTTCGCCCCAGGTGGCGTCGTCGCGGGTGTCGAGCAGGCGCTCCGGCTGGAACGGCAGGTAGGCACCCTGGCTGGCGGGGCTGTAGTAGCCGACGACGTCGACGATGACGTCGGCCGGGTTCCAGCCGCCGTTGCGGACGACGATCTTGCCGTCGGGGCCGACGGGGACGATCACCGAGTTGGCGATGGTCTGGCCGGCGGTGAAGTTCACGTTGGAGGCGGTCGGGGCCGACTGGCCGCTCGGGTAGACCGTCAGGTGGCCGTCGCTCTTGGGGTTGGTGACGGTCACGTTGAGGGCCACGGCCTTCACGCCGGAGGCGGGGACCTTGCCCTTGCCGGCGATCTGGACGTTGAAGGAGCCGTATCCGGCGACCTGGCCCTGGGCGGTTCCGGTGCCGTTGCGGGTGTCGACGAAACGTTCCGGCGCCAGGGGCGTGTAGCCGCTGGAGGCGGACTGGGTGAAGTAGCCGGTGACGTCGGCGATGAGGTCGACCGACTCCCAGCCGCCGTTGTACAGGTTGACGTAGCCGTTGGCGCCGACGGGGACGATGACCAGGTTCGGGACGGTCTGACCCGGGGCGAAGTTCACGTTGGACGTGGTGGGGCGGTCGTCGCCGTCCGCGTAGGCCGTGACGTGGCCGCCGCTGGTGGTGTTGGTGACGGTGACGTTGAGGACCACCGCGGTCACGCCCGCCGGGATGCCGCCGTTGCCGGCGATCTTCACCTTGGCGGAGGTGTACTTGGCGATCTTCGCCTTCGGCGCGCCCGTGCCGTTGCGGGTGTCGAGCAGGCGGGTCGGGCCGTACGGGGTGTAGTCGGAGCCCTCGGTGGTGAGCTGGACCTCGTTGGTGACCGCAGTGCCCGTGCCGGAGTCCGTCACGGTGACCTTGACCGTGTACGTGCCGAGCTCCGCGTAGGTGTGCTCGCTGCTGACCGGCTGGCCGCTGCCGTCGTACGAGGCGTTGGTGGTGGCGCCGTCGCCCCAGGCGATGGTGACGGAGGCGTTGGTGGCGAGGTTCTCCACCCAGACGTCGAGGGCGACCCCGTGGGCGCTCATGGTGTACGCGTCGACGCCCACCTGGAAGTCGGCGGCGGCGGCCTCGGCCGCCATGGTGCCGGCGCCGGTGCTCGGGGCGGTCGACTGCGGGGTGGCGAACCCGCCCCCGGTGGTCGGCGCCGGCGCGGTCCGGGTGGACTCGGCGGCGGGGCTGCTGAACTTGGTCTTCTCCACCGCGTCGGCCGGGATCAGGTCGGGGGTGGTGAGGCCCTGGGCGCCGCCGCTGGCGGCCGGATCGGCGGCCTGGGCCGTGCCCGGGATGAAGGAGATGCCTGCTGCGAGCACGGCGGCGGATGCTGCGAGTCGGCGGTAGGACACCGAGCCCCCAATAGGTCAGGTAGCCCTCGGTCAGGGCTGGAGCCCGCTCAGATTACATAGGCGATTTTCGGCCATCCACGGGCCCCCGCATTCGCCCCCCGCCGCTACGCAAAAAGCCCCGGAAAACGGCCTGAAGGGCCGTTCCCGGGGCGTTGTGCCGGAGTGCTACCGATGGGTTCAGTTGTCCTGATACACGCCAAAAATGTCGACAATGAGGTCGATGTTGCCGTCGCTCTGGTTCCAGAAGTCGATGATCCCGGACGGGCCGCTCGCGGCCTGGACGAGGTTCGGGACGGTCTTGTTCACGGTCCAGTTCAGCGTGGACGAGGTGGGGGTGGGCGGCCAGATCTCGGTGCCGTTCTCGTAGTCGCCGAGCGAGTTCGGGTCCGGCGTGACGGCGAGGTAGCCGTTGTCCTTGGTGTTGGTCACGGTGGAGTTCAGGACGAAGCCCTTGCTGTGGGGGAGGCCGTTGCCGAGCGGCATGTAGATGTAGCCGCGGCCCTCCAGCGGGCCCCACGCCCACTTCGAGCCGTCGCGGGTGTCGAGCAGGCGCGCGGGCTTGACCGGGACGTACGCGTTCGCGCTGTCCGGGCTGTAGTAGCCGACGACGTCGACGATGACGTCGGTGGGGTTCCAGGCGCCGTTGCGCACGGTGATCTTGCCGTCGGGGCCGACGGGGACGATGACCGAGTTGGCGATGGTCTGGCCGGTGGTGAAGTTCAGGTTGGAGGCGGTCGGTGCCTGCTGGCCGCTCGGGTAGACGGTGAGGTGGCCGTCGCTCTTCGGGTTGGTGACCGTGACGTTCAGTGCGACGGCCGTGGCGTTGGAGGAGACCCAGCCCGTGCCGGCGACCTGGGTGGTGAAGGTGCCGTACCCCTTGACCTGCCCCCGGGCGGTGCCGGTCCCGTTGCGGGTGTCGACCAGGCGCTGCGGCGCGAGCGGGGTGTAGCCGCTGGAGGCGGACTTGGTGAAGTAGCCGGTGACGTCGGCGATGAGGTCGACCGACTCCCAACCGCCGTTGTACAGGTCCACGTAGCCGTTCTTGCCGACGGGGACGATGACCAGGTTCGGGACGGTCTGGCCGGGGGCGAAGTTCACGTTGGACGTGGTCGGCCGCTCGGCGCCGTCGGCGTAGGCGGTGATGTGGCCGCCGCTCGTGGCGTTGGTGACGGTGACGTTGAGGGCGACCGAAGTCACTCCCTCGGGGATGCCGTCGATGCCGGCGATCTTCAGCCGTGTCACGCCGTAGGCGGGCACCTTGCCCTGCTCGGCGCCCGTGCCGTTGCGGGTGTCGAGCAGGCGCTTCGGGCCGTACGGCGTGTAGTGCGAGCCCCGGGTCCAGACGGCGACCTGGTTGACGGCCGAGGCCTGCGTGACCTGGTCCGTCACGGTGACCTTGACCGTGTAGCCGCCGGGCTTGCCGTACTGGTGCGCGGTGGTGACGGTCTGACCGCCGGTGGAGGTCTCCTGGCTCGTCGCGCCGTCGCCCCACTCGATGCTGATCGACACCGGGTTGGTGGTGCCGGTGGTGACGGTGTCCAGTTCCATGCCGTGGGCGCTGGTGGTGAAGGCCGCCAGCTCCAACTCGATGCCGCTCGTGGCGGCCTCGGCCGCGACGGAGGCGTTGCCGGCGGCGGGAGCCTGCTTGACGGAACGATTCGCCGGACTGTTGAACGTGGTGGTCTCGGGCTTCACGTTCTTCGCCGCGTCCGGCGCGGTGACACCGTGCGGCTTGGGCTTGCCGGCTGCCGGGTCGGCCGCGTGGGCCGCGCCTGGGACGAGAGAGATGCCGGCCGCGAGGACGGCGGCGGATGCTGCGATTCGGCGGTAGGACACCGAGCCCCCATGAAAAGTTGTTGAGCCCTTGATCAAGGCTGAAGCCCGCTCAGGGTACATAGCTCCGCCGACATCGGGGACACGGGTTTGCGCAGGCCGGAGGGGCAATCGCCGGAGGGGTACGGTCCGGTTGCCCGGTCGACGGCGGTGGACGGGGCTAGCGTGAGCCCGGGCCCGCTCGCGCGGGCGCGTGCGACGGTGGTGAATGGAGGTGCGCGTGAAGGCTGCGCTGCGCAAGTGGGAGGCGGTGCGGGAGTTCGCCCTCGGGCTTCCGGAGGCGGTGGAGGAGTTCCCGTGGGGTCCCGAGGACTGCGTCGTGAAGGTCAACAAGAAGATCTTCGTCTTCCTGGGCAGCACCGACGGCCCGCAGCCGATCGGTCTCTCCGTCAAGCTGAAGGACGAGGCGCTGCACGGCCACGCCCTGTCCGCCCCCGGGGCGGAGCCGACCGGCTACGGCCTGGGCCGGTCCGGGTGGGTCTCGGTGCCGTTGGAGGAGAAGGGTGCGCCCTCCTCCCAGGTGTTGTGCGAGTGGGTGGAGGAGAGCTACCGGACGGTGGCCCTGAAGCGGCACGTCAAGGAGTTGGACGCGCGGAACGCGGCAAACGGCTAAGCGCTTGCTCTTGTGCTGAGTGGAACGCGTTCCTAGCATCGCTGGTGTTACATCAGTTGTGTCACACTCGCACACCAGGATTGCTGGGGGCTCGATGGCAGTGACAGGTGCCGGGCACGAGCACGGGCACGACGCACACGAGGACGGCCAGGATCAAGGCCAAGGTCGCGGTCAAGCCCAAGACCTGGGACAGGGCCAGCGCCAGGACCAGGCCCACGCGCGCGGGCAGCGGTACGGCGCCCGCGGCCCCCTCTTCGGCGTGCGCGTCGTCGAGCTGGCGGGCATCGGTCCCGGCCCGTTCGCAGCGATGCTCCTCGCGGACCTCGGGGCCGATGTCGTACGGGTGGACCGCCCCGGCGGCGCCGGCCTGGCGATCGACCCGGCGTACGACATCACCAACCGCAACAAGCGCTCCGTCCTGGTGGACTTGAAGTCCCCGCAGGGCCCCGCCCACGTCCTGGACCTCGTCGAGCGGGCCGACGTCCTCATCGAGGGCATGCGCCCCGGGGTCGCCGAGCGGCTCGGCGTCGGCCCGGCCGACTGCCTCGCCCGCAACCCGAAGCTCGTGTACGGCCGGATGACCGGCTGGGGCCAGGACGGCCCCCTCGCACACGCGGCCGGGCACGACATCGCCTACATCGCCGTCACCGGCGCCCTCGGCATGATCGGCACCCCGGACGGGCCCCCGGCCGTCCCCGCGAACCTCCTCGGGGACTACGCGGGCGGCTCGCTCTACCTCGTCATCGGTGTCCTCGCCGCCCTCCAGCACGCCCGGACCCCGGCGGGCACCGGCCAGGTCGTGGACGCGGCCATCGTCGACGGCACGGCCCACCTCACCGCCATGATCCACGGGATGATGGCGGCCGGCGGCTGGCAGGACCGGCGCGGCGCCAACCTCCTCGACGGCGGCTGCCCCTTCTACGGCACCTACGAGACCGCCGACGGCGGCCACATGGCGGTCGGCGCCCTGGAGCAGCAGTTCTACGACCGGTTCACCGAGCTGCTCGGCCTCCCCGACCGGTCATCCGCCGCCCGCAAGGCCCCGGCCCGCTGGGGCGAGCTCCGCGAAGCCGTCGCCGCGCGCTTCAAGTCCCGTACGCGCGAGGAGTGGACGGCGGTCTTCGAGGGGACGGACGCCTGCGTGGCCCCCGTCCTGTCGCTGCGCGAGGCCCCGCACCACCCGCACCTCGCCGCCCGCGGCACCTTCACCGACGTCGGCGGGATCACCCAGCCCGCCCCTGCCCCCCGGTTCTCCGCGACGCCCGCCGCGGTCGTCGGCGGCCCCGCGCAGCCGGGGGCGGACACCGCATGCGTGGCCCGGGACTGGGACGTGCCGGGCCTGACCGGAAAGGGCGGCGACGCCTGATGGAACTGTCGATGATGCTCGACTACGCCGGCGACCCGCGCCGGGCCGCCGACGAGGCGGCCGCCCTGGAGTCGGCCGGCCTCGACGCGGTGTGGGTCGCCGAGGCGTGGGGCTTCGACGCGCCGACGATCATGGGCTACCTCGCGGCCCGCACCGAGCGGATGAAGATCGGCTCGGCCATCGTCAACGTCTACTCCCGCACCCCCGCCCTCATCGCCCAGACCGCGGCCGGCCTGGACGCCCTCTCCGGCGGCCGCGCCCTGCTGGGCCTGGGCGCCTCCGGCCCGCAGGTCGTCGAGGGCTGGCACGGAAAGCCGTACGACCGGCCGCTCGGCCGGACCCGTGAGACCGTCGAGCTGTGCCGCCGGATCTGGCGCCGCGAAACCATCGACCACCACGGCATCACCGACATGCCGCTGCCGGAGGAGAAGGGCGGCCGGCACGGCAAGCCGCTGAAGATCCTCACCCGGCCCGTGCGTCCCTCCATCCCCGTGTACATCGCTTCCCTCGGCCCGGCGAACGTCCGCATGACCGCGGAGATCGCCGACGGCTGGTTGCCCACCCTGTTCGTTCCGGAGAAGGCCCGCGCCGTGTGGGGCGGCCCGCTCGCCGAGGGCGCCGCGCGGCGCGACCCCGCGCTCGGCCCGCTGCAGACCGTCGCGGGCGGCCTGCTCGCCATCGGCGAGGACGCGGCCACCGTACGGGACCTCGCGCGCCCGCAGATCGCGCTGTACGTCGGAGGAATGGGCGCGGTCGGCAAGAACTTCTACAACGACCTCGCCGTCGCCTACGGCTACGAGGAGGAGGCCAGGAAGATCCAGGAGCTCTACCTCGCCGGCCGCAAGCGCGATGCCGCGGCCGCCGTGCCGGACGAGTTCTGCGAGCTCATGACGCTGTGCGGGCCCGCGGGCTACGTACGCGAACGGGTGGAGGCCTTCCGCGAGGCCGGGGTCACCATGCTCAACGTGACGCCCGTCGGCCCGGAACCCGCCCGGCTGATCGAAACCGTCAAGAGCTGGCTCCAGTAGGGGGATCCGATGCAACGCCGCATCTTCGACGCCGACCACGAGGCGTTCCGCGAAACCGTCCGCACCTTCCTCGACAAGGAGGTGCTGCCGCACTACGAGCAGTGGGAGAAGGACGGCATCGTCAGCCGCGGGGCCTGGCGGGCCGCCGGTCGGCAGGGGCTGCTGGGCCTCGCCGTCCCGGAGGAGTACGGCGGCGGTGGGAACACCGATTTCCGCTACGCCGCCGTGATCGCCGAAGAGTTCACCCGGGCGGGCACCCCGGGCCTGGCGATCGGCCTGCACAACGACATCATCGGCCCGTACCTGACCCACCTGGCCACCGAGGAGCAGAAGCGCCGCTGGCTGCCGGGGTTCTGCTCCGGCGAGACGGTCACCGCGATCGCGATGACCGAGCCGGGCGCCGGCTCCGACCTCCAGGGCATCCGCACCAGCGCCGAGGACCGCGGCGACCACTGGCTCCTCAACGGCTCCAAGACCTTCATCTCCAACGGCATCCTCGCCGACCTGGTCATCGTGGTCGCCAAGACCACCCCCGAGGGCGGGGCGCACGGCCTGTCGCTGCTCGTCGTGGAGCGCGGCGCGGAGGGCTTCGAACGCGGTCGCAACCTCGACAAGATCGGCCAGAAGGCCCAGGACACCGCCGAGCTGTTCTTCAACGACGTACGCGTCCCCAAGGAAAACCTCCTCGGCGAGCTGAACGGCGCCTTCGTCCACCTGATGAACCACCTCGCCCAGGAGCGGCTGGCCATCGCGATGGCCGCCGTCGCAGGCGCCGAGCACCTGCTGGAGACCACCACCCGCTACGTCAAGGAACGCGAAGCCTTCGGGCGGCCGTTGTCCAAGCTCCAGCACGTCCGCTTCGAGATAGCGGAGATGGCCACCGAGTGCGCCGTCACCCGCACCTTCGTGGACCGCTGCATCACCGACCACTCCGCCGGCGAACTCGACCACGTCCACGCCTCCATGGCGAAGTGGTGGGCGACCGAGCTCCAGAAGCGGGTCGCCGACCGCTGCCTGCAACTCCACGGCGGCTACGGCTACATGACCGAATACCGGGTCGCGCGGGCGTTCACCGACGGCCGCATCCAGACCATCTACGGCGGCACGACCGAGATCATGAAGGAGATCATCGGTCGTTCCCTGCTCGGCTAACCTCCCCCGAAAGGCTTGACCAGTGAGCACCGAAGCGTACGTGTACGACGCGATCCGCACGCCGCGCGGCCGCGGCAAGGCCAGCGGCTCCCTGCACGGCACCAAGCCGATCGACCTGGTCGTCGGCCTCATCCACGCCCTGCGCGAGCGCAACCCCGGCCTGGACCCCGCCGCCATCGACGACATCGTCCTCGGCGTCGTCGGCCCGGTCGGCGACCAGGGCTCCGACATCGCCCGCATCGCGGCCGTCGCCGCGGGGCTGCCGGACACGGTGGCGGGCGTGCAGGAGAACCGCTTCTGCGCCTCCGGCCTGGAGGCCGTGAACATGGCCGCCGCCAAGGTCCGCTCCGGCTGGGAGGACCTGGTCCTCGCGGGCGGCGTGGAGTCGATGTCCCGGGTGCCGATGGCCTCGGACGGCGGCGCCTGGTTCAACGACCCGATGACGAACTGGGACGTGAACTTCGTCCCCCAGGGCATCGGCGCCGACCTGATCGCCACCATCGAGGGCTTCTCCCGCCGCGACGTCGACGAGTACGCGGCCCTCTCCCAGGAGCGCGCCGCGACCGCCGTGAAGGAGGACCGCTTCGCCCGGTCCCTCGTCCCGGTCACCGACCGCAACGGCCTCGTCGTCCTCGACCACGACGAGTTCATCCGCCCCGGCACCACCGCCGACACCCTCGCGGGGCTCAAGCCGTCCTTCGCGGACATCGGCGAACTCGGCGGTTTCGACGCCGTCGCCCTGCAGAAGTACCACTGGGTCGAGAAGATCGACCACGTCCACCACGCGGGCAACTCCTCCGGCATCGTCGACGGCGCCTCGCTCGTCGCGATCGGCTCCCGCGGGGCGGGCGAACGCGCCGGCCTCACCCCGCGCGCCCGGATCGTCTCCGCGGCCGTCTCCGGCTCCGAGCCCACGATCATGCTGACCGGCCCCGCCCCCGCCACCCGCAAGGCCCTCGCCAAGGCCGGCCTGACCATCGACGACATCGACCTGATCGAGATCAACGAGGCCTTCGCCGGCGTCGTCCTGCGCTTCGTCAAGGACATGGGCGTCTCCCTCGACAAGGTCAACGTCAACGGCGGCGCCATCGCCCTCGGACACCCGCTCGGCGCCACCGGCGCGATGATCCTCGGCACCGTCATCGACGAACTGGAGCGCCAGGACAAGCGCTACGGCCTCGTCACCCTCTGCGTCGGCGGCGGCATGGGCGTCGCAACCGTCGTCGAGCGCCTCTGAAACCGTCCTGCACCCCCCTGATCCCCTCCTCCGACACGGCTGACACGGAAGTAGCGAACATGAGCGAGTCCACCACGATCCGCTGGGAGCAGGACGAGACCGGCGTCGTCACCCTCGTCCTCGACGATCCCGACCAGTCCGCCAACACGATGAACCAGGCCTTCAAGGACTCCATCGCGGCCATCGCGGACCGCGCCGAGGCCGAGAAGGACTCCATCCGCGGCATCATCTACACCTCCGCCAAGAAGACCTTCTTCGCCGGCGGCGACCTCAAGGACATGATCCGGCTGCGCCCCGAGGACGCACGGCTGGCCTTCGACACCGGCACCGAGATCAAGCGGTCGCTGCGCCGCATCGAGACCCTCGGCAAGCCGGTCGTCGCCGCGATCAACGGGGCCGCCCTCGGTGGGGGCTACGAGATCTGCCTCGCCTCCCACCACCGGATCGCCCTCGACGCGCCCGGCTCGAAGATCGGCCTGCCCGAGGTCACCCTCGGCCTGCTCCCGGCCGGCGGCGGCGTCACCCGCACCGTCCGCCTCATGGGCATCACCGACGCGCTGCTGAAGGTCCTGCTCCAGGGCACCCAGTACACCCCGCAGCGCGCCCTGGACAACGGGCTCGTCCACGAACTGGCCGCCACGCGCGAGGAGATGCTCGCCAAGGCGCGCGCCTTCATCGACGCCCACCCCGAGTCACAGCAGCCCTGGGACGTCCCCGGCTACAAGATCCCCGGCGGTACGCCGTCGAACCCGCGGTTCGCCGCCAACCTCCCGGCGTTCCCCGCGAACCTCAAGAAGCAGCTGAACGGGGCCCCGTACCCGGCGCCGCGCAACATCATGGCCTGCGCCGTCGAGGGTGCCCAGGTCGACTTCGAGACCGCCCTGACCATCGAGGCCCGGTACTTCACCGAGCTGGTGACCGGCCAGACCGCCAAGAACATGATCCAGGCGTTCTTCTTCGACCTCCAGGCCGTCAACTCCGGACGCAGCCGCCCGAAGGGCTTCGAGCCCCGCCCGGTCCGCAAGGTCGCCGTCCTCGGCGCCGGCATGATGGGCGCGGGCATCGCGTACTCCTGCGCCCGCGCCGGCATCGAGGTGGTCCTCAAGGACGTCACCGCGGAGGCCGCCGCGAAGGGCAAGGCGTACTCGGAGAAGCTCCTCGACAAAGCGCTCGCCAAGGGCCGGACCACCGAGGCCAAGCGGGAGGCGCTGCTGGCCCGGATCACCCCGACCGCCGACCCCGCCGACCTGGCGGGTTGCGACGCCGTGATCGAGGCCGTATTCGAGGACACCGCCCTCAAGCACCGCGTGTTCCAGGAGGTCCAGGACGTCGTCGCCCCCGACGCGCTGCTGTGCTCCAACACCTCCACCCTGCCCATCACCGGGCTGGCCGAGGGCGTCGACCGGCCCGGCGACTTCATCGGGCTGCACTTCTTCTCGCCCGTCGACAAGATGCCCCTCGTGGAGATCATCAAGGGCGAGCGCACCGGCGACGGGGCCATCGCCCGCGCCTTCGACCTCGTCCGGCAGATCAACAAGACCCCGATCGTGGTGAACGACTCCCGCGGCTTCTTCACCTCGCGGGTCATCGGCCAGTTCATCAACGAGGGCGTGGCGATGGTCGGCGAGGGCATCGAACCCGCCTCCATCGAACAGGCCGCGGCCCAGGCCGGCTACCCGGCCAAGGTGCTCTCCCTGATGGACGAGCTCACCCTCACCCTCCCGCGCAAGATCCGCAACGAGACCCGCAAGGCCGTCGAGGCCGAAGGCCACTCGTGGACGCCCCACCCGGCGGACGTGGTAATCGACCGGATGGTCGACGACTTCGGCCGCCCCGGGCGCAGCGGCGGCGCCGGCTTCTACGAGTACGACGAGGCGGGCGGGCGGGTCCGGATCTGGCCGGGGCTGCGCGAGCACTTCGCCAAGCCGGACGCGGACATCCCCTTCGAGGACATGAAGGAGCGGATGCTCTTCTCCGAGGCGCTGGACACCGTCCGCTGCCTCGACGAGGGCGTGCTGACCTCGATCGCCGACGCCAACATCGGCTCCATCATGGGCATCGGCTTCCCGGCCTGGACCGGCGGCGTCATCCAGTACATCAACGGCTACGAGGGCGGCCTGCCGGGCTTCGTGGCCCGCGCGCGGGAGCTGGCCGCCCAGTACGGCGAGCGGTTCACCCCGCCCGCCTCGCTGGTCGCCAAGGCCGAACGCGGCGAGACGTACGCCGACTGACCGGTCCGGCTCGGTCCGGCCGCTCCCGGGGACCGCGGGTCCCGGGAGCGGCCGCCGTATGTTCCGCCCGGTGCCGGGCGGTGTCAGGCGGTGCCGGGGCGGTGTCAGGCGGTGCCGGGCAGGGCGGCGAACACGCCGCGCAGCTGCGTCCCGTCGGGCAGGGTCCAGCCGGTGACGACGGCGGCTTCGCCATCGGACGGCGTACCCGGCCGCAGTACGCGGGTCACGAACAGGGCGGCGGGCAGCCCGTCCACCCGGACCTCGGTGCCCTGCCGCCCGTGCGCGACCCGCGGGACGGCGGCCGGGGCCGGCCGCGCGGAGGCAGGGCGCTCAACGGCGACCGTCGGGTCGGGGGTGTCGGAGACGCTCTGCGCCTGCGGCTCGGCCTCGCCCCGCAGCAGGGCGAGCAGCCGCTCCACGGCCACCGGGTCGTGGGTGGCGTCGTAGATCCAGCGCTTGCCGAGCACACCGTGCTCCGAGGTGCCCAGCAGGCCCGCCTCGGCGCCGTCGAGCGGGGCGCCCCGGTAGGTCAGCGGCACGTGGTAGGCGACGGGCGGTTCGGCGGAGGCGTCGGCGACGACCATGAAGTCGATGCCCACCTCGCCCTCCGGGTCGTCGATGCGGAACCCGCCGGCCCTGACCGGCTCCGGGGCGCCGCC
The DNA here is from genome assembly GCF_042732005.1 of Streptomyces sp. NPDC059851. Taxonomy (NCBI): domain Bacteria; kingdom Bacillati; phylum Actinomycetota; class Actinomycetes; order Kitasatosporales; family Streptomycetaceae; genus Streptomyces; species Streptomyces sp. NPDC059851. Next base: position 20,266 of record NZ_JBHWJJ010000037.1, read on the forward strand.
GGTGGTGGTGTACCAGGGCTGCCCGGGGAGCCACGCGGCGAGGAGCTCCAGCTTGGTGGGGGTCATCGTGGTTCTGTGGATCACTGCCATGCGGCCGAACCTACCGTGCTGCCAACCGAGTTGGGAGTTCCGTGCACGGCGGGGTCAATCGCCCGTGGCGAACGCCGCCTTCAGCTCCTCCTTCAGCGACCGCTGGAAGGCGGTCACCAGGGCCTGCACCATCATCGGCTGCATGTGCGCCGACAGCGCCTTCATGGACTCCACCCGCTCCGGGTCGTCCTCGCCCTCGGTGAACGGCCCCCACACCTCGTCGCGGAAGAGCCGGGTCAGCTCCTGCGCCGTCGCCCGCGCATGCTCCAGCATCACCCGCCGTGCCGCCAGGATCGTCCCGTGGGAGATCGGCACGTCGAGCAGTGCCACCCCGAGCCGTAGCAGCGACAGGTCCACCCGGAACCCCCCGCTGCTGTCCGCGATCACGTCCATCGCGGCGAGGCGGCACAGGTCCTCCTCCGGCAGCGGCCGTCCGGCCCGTCTCTCCAGCTCCTCCCGCGACACCTCCTCGGCCGAGTCCGGCGCCCAGGTCGACACCAGCGCCCGGTGGACGGCCAGGTCGTGTGCGCTCAGGTCGTCGGGCAGGGCGTCCAGGTAGCGCTCGATGGCGGACAGGGTCATGCCCTGGTGCTGGAGCTCCTCGATCAGCGCCAGCCGCGAGAGGTGCTCGGGCCCGTAGTGCCCCACGCGACGCGGTCCGATCACGGGAGGGGGCAAAAGGCCGCGGGTGCTGTAGAACCGTACGGTGCGGACGGTGACCCCCGCCCGGGAGGCGAGCTCGTCGACGGTGAGCGTGGGCTCGGGCACCCGGGTGGTCATGGTCTCTCGCCCCGCTCTCTGATCAGCACGTCCCGTTCCAGTACCGCGGTTCAACAGTATTGCTGTCGCACCAACGATGTGAAACGGCCAGGAGCTGCCCATGACCACGAAACTGCGACTGCCCGGACGTCCCGAAGCGCTCGCCCTCCCCGCCCTGCTCGCCCGCAACGCCGCCGAGTACGGCGACCTCCCCGCCCTCTCGTGGCGCACCGCCCCCGGCTCCTCCGACTGGACCACCCTCGGCTGGGCGGAGGCCCGCCACCGGGTCGCCGTCCTCGCCGCCGGGTACGCCGCCCTCGGCGTCGAGCGCGGCGACCACGTCCTGATCATGATGGGAAACCGGCCCGAGCACTGGCTCACCGACCTCGCCCTCGTCCACCTCGGCGCCGTCCCGGTCACCGTGTACGGGACCTCCGCGCCCGGCCAGATCGCGCACATCGCCCGGCACAGCCGGGCCCGCCTCGCCCTGGTCGAGGGCGCCCGCGAACTCGCCCGGTGGGAGCCGCTGCTCGCCGACCCGTCCGTGCCCCTGGAGCGGCTGGTCGTGGCCGACGCCGACGCCGCGGAAGCCGGCGGCCACGGCACGTACGCATCCCTGTACGCGAGCGGGGCCCGGCTGCACCGCGCCGACGCCTTCGAGAAGGCCTGGCGGGACGCCCGGCCCGAGGACCCGCTGACCGTCGTCTACACCTCGGGCACCACCGGCGACCCCAAGGGCGTCCGACTGACCCACCGCAACATCCTGCTCCAAGCCGTCCGCCTGGACCGGCGCGTCGAACTGCCCGAGCACGCCGAGCACATCTGCTACCTGCCGTTCGCACACATCGCCGAGCGCATCCTCGGGATCTACCTGCCGCTGCTGCGGGCGGCGCACGTCCGCATGGTCGCCGATCCGGCCGCCGTCGCGCCGGCCGTCCGCGAACTGCGGCCGGTGCAGTTCTTCGGGGTGCCCCGGGTGTGGGAGAAGCTCGCCGCGTCCGTACGGGCCGTGCTCGCGCAACTGCCGGCCGGTCAGCGGGAGGCCATCGAGGCCGCCAACGCCCTCTCCCGCACCCGGGCCGGGCACCGCGAGCGCGGTGAGGCGGTCCCGGCCGCACTCGAAGCCTCGTACGCCCGGGCCAAGGAACAGGTCCTCGACCCGCTGCTCGGTCTGGCCGGCCTGGACCGCCTGCTGTGGACGGCAAGCGCCACCGCGCCGATGCCGATCGACGTGGTCCGTTTCTGGGCGGGCTGGGGAATCACGATCATGGACGCCTGGGGATTGACCGAGACTTCGGGCGTGTGCACGGTCAACAGCCCCGACGCCTTCCGGCTCGGCTCCGTCGGCCGCCCGATCGACGGCCTGGAGCTGCGGCTGACCGAGGACGGGGAGATCCTCGCCCGCGGGGACACCGTCTTCGGTGGCTACCTGCAGCCCGACGGCTCGCTGGAACCGGCGCACGACGCCGACGGCTGGTTCCCGACCGGGGACATAGGGCGGCTCGACGAGGACGGGTTCCTGTGGCTGACGGACCGCAAGAAGGAGCTCATCATCACCTCCACGGGCAAGAACGTCTCGCCCGCCCTGGTGGAGAACACCGTCAAGGAACACCCGCTCATCGGCCAGGCCATGGTGCACGGCGACGGCCGCTCCTACCTCGTCGCCCTGCTCGTGCTCGACGCCGAGCTGGCGCCGGCCTGGGCCGCGGCCCGCGGCATCGGGGCCACCTCCCCCGTGGAACTCGCCCGCCACCCGGCGGTCCGCGAGGAGGTCGCCCGCGCGGTCGAGGCGGCCAACGCCCGGCTCAACCGCACCGAGCAGATCAAGCGCTACCGGCTGCTGACCGAGGAATGGGGCCCGGAGTCGGGAGAACTGACACCCTCGCTCAAACTGCGCCGCCGGGTGGTCCGCGAGAAGTACGCGGACCTGATCGAGTCCCTGTACGCGGACCCGCACGAGGCCCGGTAAGCCGACACGGCGCGACCCCCGGCCCGCGGCGGCCGGGGGCCACGCCGCCGCGGGCCGGGGGCCGGGGTCTCAGGTGCGTGCGACGCCGGCGAACAGCAGGCAGCGCCCTCCCGGCCTGGAGGCCGAGAGGGGCAACGTGTTGCAGGGAACGCGGTAACGCGGGCCGGACCGGCCGGCGTTGGGGCGGGTCCGCAGCCGGCTGGTTCGGGGGCGCGGGCCGCTAGCGGCCGATCACCGGGTAGTGGTCGGAGAGGTTGGTGTACGTGTAGGACGTGCCCCAGCTGGAGACCGTCCAGGGGGCCGACTCCTCCTTGACCACGTTGTTCTCCCAGCCGGCCGGGCGGGCGTTGCCCTTGCGGTACAGGACGTAGTCCAGGTCCTCGCGCGGGTCCGACGGATAGCGGTAGTTCGCGATCGAGTTCAGGGACGTGTCGAAGGAGTACGGGTGTCCCGTGCGCGTGTCGGCGCCCGCCAGGGCGGCGCCCGCGAGCATGGACGCGTACTCGGGGGTGCGCGAGTCGACGTTCATGTCGCCGGCGACGATGACCTGCTCGTTCGCCGGGATGTTCTTGGCGTCCAAGAAGGCGTCGATCGCCTGGAACTGACGGGCGCGCATCTGCGCCGCCTCGCCCGCACCGCAGCCGGGGTCGGTGGACTGCGCGTGGGTGCCGACCACGTGCACCTTCGCACCGTTCACGTTCAGCACGACGTAGGCGAAGCCCTTGTTGGACCACCAGTCGGCCCCGCAGGCGTCCTTGTAGACGAACTGTTCCTTGCGGACGATCGGCCACTTGCTCAGGATCGTGATGCCGCCGTCCTCGGGGGTGGTGGTGGAGTAGGCGCCGCCCGTCGCGTCCCAGCCGGTCTTGCTGCGGCCGACGACCGGGGTCTGGTACGGGTACTGGGCAGCGGAGTTGGCCTTCAGCGCGTCCGAGGAGCTGTTGTCGAAGGCTTCCTGGAGGACGACCACGTCGTGGCCCTGGTAGAAGGAAGTCCGGGGTATGGCCGAAGCGCGGTGGTCCTGGCCCCAGTTGGGGTACAGGTTCTTGCTCATCAGGAACACGTTGTACGTCAGGACGCTGAGCCGGGGGGCCGTGCCGCTCTCCGCTGCGGTGGCGGCGGGAGCGGTGGTGACGGTCAGGGCGCCGGCGGCGACCGCCGCGACCGCCGCCGCAGCGACACGGTGACGACGGGTGTGTTCGAGGTGCGGCATGAACTCTCCAGCATGGCCGTGGGGGAGATCGACGCCCGCAATCCAAGCAGCCGCAGTTACCTCTGGGTAACACCCGTGACAACACTTTCTGGCGGTTGGCCTACAGCGCGGGCTCGGACAGCAGTTCCAGCAGCCAGCGAGCGCCGTCCGCATGGCCGTTCGAGGCGGTTGCCGGGCCGTCCGGGACCGGGAAGACGCGCCCCCAGGAGACGGCCCGGCCGATCGCCCCGAGCCGCCAGGCCAGGGACACCGCGCGCCGCAGCTCCCGGGCCGTGGCCCCGGTGCCCGTCCACGGCTCCAGGTAGGCGTCCCGTAGCCGGGGCAGCACCTCGGCCCCGTACCGCGCGCGGGCCGCCCGCGCCGGGACCGGAGCGGGAGCTCGCCGCCCCAAGGGCGTCACCGCCTCCGGATAGCCGCCGCGGTCCACCACTGCCGGGATGTCGTCGCGCATGGGCCCCATCACAGCACCGCGTACTCCGCCGCCTCCACCGACTTTGCCCGGCGGGGCCGCCGACCTGGGGTTATGAGGGGCTCCGGTGATACTGGACGTACGGAGCACAGAACCAGGGGGACGCACATGACCACCGCACAGCAGCCGGCCGCACCCGGCCCGCGCCCGGCCGGCGCCCGCCGGGCCGACCCGCAGCCGCCGGCTCCCGGAGGGGTGCTGTGGACCATCTCGGGGGACGTCCGGGCACTGCTGATGCTGCCCGCCGCCTTCACCATGCAGGTCGCCCACCCCGCAATCGGCGCCGGAGTCGACGAGCACTCGGTCTTCCGCACCGACCCCTGGGGGCGCGGCGAGCGCTCGCTGCGCTCCGTGCAGCTGTGGGTGTACGGCGGGGAGCGGGCCGCCGAGGAGGGCCGCCGGGTGCGCCGCCTGCACAAGGAGATCCAGGGCGTCGACACCCGGGGCCGGCGCTACCACTCCCTCGACCCCGCCTGCTACGCGTGGGTGCACGCCACCGGGTTCCCGATCTACCTGTACGCCGGGCGCTACCTGCTGCGCCGCTTCACCCCGGCGCAGGAGCGGCAGCTGTACCGGGAGTGGCTCCAGGTCGGGCGGATCCTGGGTCTGCGCGACCGGGACATGCCCCAGACCATCGAGGAGTACTGGCGCTACTACCGGCGGATGCTGGCGGAGGAGATCGAGCCGACCAAGGTCGCCCGCGAACTCGTCGCCACTGACGTGCCCCTGCCCCGCCCGACCGGCGGCTCGCTGCCCGTGCGGCTGCTGCTGCGGGTCTTCTGGCCGGTGCTGAGGGCGTGGTTCCTGCGCCTGAGGGCCTTCGTCACCGTCGGGTACATGCCGCCCGACGCCCGCGCCGCCATCGGGCTGGAGTGGACCGCGGCCCAGGAGCGCAGGCTCCGGCGGTTCAGCACGGCCGTGCGGCTGCTGGTACCGCTGCTGCCGGAGCGGCTGCGGTACCTGCCCCTCGCGTACCGGGCGCGGGCGGAGTGGCGCGCCGGCGCCCGCTGAGGGACGCCGGCGCGCAGGCCCCCTACGGGGTCAGCGGCCGTGGCCGTGGCCGTGGCCGGTGCCGTGCTCGCGCTCGTGGACCGAGTCCGTCGCAGCGATCTTCTTCCAGGACTTCGGCTCCACCGGCTTCGCGGCCGGCGCCCGCAGGGCACGAGCGTCCTTCGACGCGCCGGCCGGCGGGGCGAAGGACGGCTTGCCCGGGGTGTACAGCCAGGTCTCGAACAGCTGGGCGAGCGGCTTGCCGGACGCCTTCTCGGCGTACCGGACGAAGTCGCCGACCTTGGCGTTGCCGTGGGCCCGCTCCGTCGGCCACCCCTTGAGGATCGCGAAGAACTTCTCGTCGCCGATCTCGTTGCGCAGCGCCTGCAGGGCGATCGCCCCGCGGTCGTACACGGCGAGGTGGAACTGGTTGTCCGGGCCCGGGTCGCCCGGCTTGACCTGCCAGAACGGGTCGTCCGCGGCGCGCAGCCCGTACGCCCATTCGGCCAGTTCCTGCGCGGTGCCCTCGCCCTCCTTCTCCGACCACAGCCACTGGCTGTAGCGGGCGAAGCCCTCGTTGATCCAGATGTCCTTCCAGCCGTCGACGGAGACGCTGTCGCCGTACCACTGGTGGGCCATCTCGTGCACCACTACCGACACGTTGGAGCCGTTCGCGAACTGGCGGGGGCTGTAGAACGGGCGGGTCTGGGTCTCCAGCGCGAAGCCTGACGGCACGTTGGGCACGTAGCCGCCCAGCGCGTTGAAGGGGTAGGGGCCGAAGACCCCCTCCAACCACTCGGTGACCTCGGCGGTCCGCTCCACGCTGGCGCGCGCCGCGCCCGCGTTGTCGCCGAGGTCCTTGCTGTAGGCGTTGAGGACGTGCAGGCCGCTCGCCGTCTTGTCGGTGGTGATGTCGAACTTGCCCACGGCGAGGGTGGCCAGGTACGTGGCCTGCGGCTTGTTCGAACGCCAGTTGTAGCGGGTCCAGCCGAGCCGTGAGCTCTGCGACTGCAGGACGCCGTTGCTGATGGCCTGCGTGCCGTCGGGGACGTTGACGGAGATGTCGAACGTGGCCTTGTCGAGCGGGTGGTCGTTGCTCGGGAACCACCAGGCGGCCGCGTCCGGCTCCTGCGCGGCGACACCGCCGTCCGGGGTGCGCTGCCAGGCCGACCAGCCGTCGACCTTGAACTCCGAGGGCTTGCCCGCGTACTTGACGACGACGGTCGCCTGCCGGCCCTTCGGCAGGGCCTGGGCGGGGGTCACCTCCAGCTCGTGCGCCCCGGAGGCGGCGAACTTGGCCTTGGCGCCGTTGACGCGGACCTCGCTGACCTTGAGCCCGAAGTCGAGGTTGAAGCGGGACAGGTCCTGGGTGGCGGTGGCCAGCAGGGTGGCCGTGCCCTCCAGGAGGTCGGTCTTCGGCTGGTACTTCAGGCGCAGGTCGTAGTGGGACACGTCGTATCCGCCGTTGCCGCTGGCCGGGTAGTAGGGGTCGCCGATACCCGGCGCGCCCGCGGCGGAACCCGCAGCCGATGCCGGGATCACCAGCAGCAGGGAGGCGGCGAGCACGCTCGGGGCGATGACTTTGCGGTGCACGGGGGCTCCAAGTGGTGAGGGGGGTGGCTTTGTCCGACCGTATTCACGCCTGGTACGCCACGTCATGTCCATGGCCCGTGCTGTCACACGATCGCCATCCGGTCGCAAGGATCCGTCCTTCGGACGGCGTACCCCTGCACCCGCCCCGGCCTGCGCATCCGCTGTGTCCCCGGGCCGTGCGGGCCCATGACGCCCCGTCAGGGTGGGGCGGGCGCGCCGTGCGGGGTGGGCGGGTTGTCCCGAATCCTCCTCGGTGCACCCCTGGGCGGCTTTGGCGAAAACCCTGCGGTTCCTGTCCGACCATCAGACAATGAATTTCCGCTTCCGGGTGACCCCCGGGAGGAGCGGCGGCCGCACCGCGCCCATCACGACGAAACGCCGCGAGGAAACCCCATGACCTTTCCCCCGCAGTACCCCCATGCCTCCGTCCGGGCCACGCGGTGGTGGCAGCACCCCGCTCTGATCGCCGCCCTGTTGGTGCTCCTGCCGCCGATCGGGATCGCCCTCGCCTGGACGAGCCGCTGGCGTACGGTGGGCAAGGCCGTCGCCACCGTCCTCGCCGGCCTCTGGTTCCTGGTGCCGCTGCTCGGCGACCCGCCGGACGGGACGGCGGACGACGCCAAGCCTGCGGCCGCGCCCGCCACCCCCGCCGAGAGCACCTCGGCCGCCGTCCGGCCCCCCGACCACGCGGGACAGGGCCTGCGGCAGGCCAAGGCGGCCGCAGCCGCGCTCGGATTCCGCACCGTCTCCCACGACGCCGGCCCCGAGGACGCCGCCCAAGCGGACGAGGACGCCTGGCGCGTCTGCTTCCAGACGACCGCGCAGCAGCCCCCGACGGGCCCCGTCACGCTCGACTTCGCCGTGGTCCGCGCCGAGTGGCCCTGCCCCGCCAGGGACGGCGATCCGATCCCGTACCCGGCCGTGCCCAAGGTGGTCGGCCGGACCTTCGCCGAGGCGGGCCGGACCCTGGCGCAGCTGGCCTTCCGGGCCGTCGAGCCGAAGAGCGCGTACACGGACGTCGCCCTCGCCGCAGCGGCCGACGACTGGACCGTCTGCTTCCAGGAGCCGGAAGCCGGGCAGGAGGTCCGCTCCGCCCGGACCACGACCGCCGTCCTGCAGCTCACCGCCCCCGGCACCGGCTGCCCCGCCGCACCGGGCGCCACGCTCCACCCCGCCGCCGCGCTGCCCCCGGCCGCCGACGACGACCCGGACGACGGACGCCCGACCACCTCGGGCGGCACCGCCGCGGGCGGCACGACCGGCAGCGGATCCGGCAGCGGATCCGGCGGCTCGGGCAGCGGCTCGACTGGCGGCGCACGGGGTGCCGGCACCGTGACGCCCGGAGCCTTCTGCTCGCCGGCCGGGGCCACGGGCGTGAGCAAAGCCGGCGCCGTCTACACCTGCAAGGGCCCCGGCCAGAACCGCTGGCGCCGCTGAACCGGGACCCCGGGCACCCGGCCTGCGGCGCCGCATCCGGCCGGTTTCGGCTGGTCCGGCGCCGCAGCGGGGCGGAACCGGTCCTACCGGGGACCCCGCCGGACCGGCATACCAAGCAGTCGGTAACCTCCTTCCCATGACGCTTCCCGAGCACGCCGCACGTCGCGCCTGGCACGGCGCGATCAACCCGTTGCACGCGACCATCTACTTCTCGCCCGACCTGACCGCGGAGTTCGCCGCCCTCGGCGTCGACGACCACTCCCGGGCCGCCCTCTCCTCCCGCGCCGCCGCGATGGGCGCCGTCGGCACCGGCACCGTCGCCGCCACCTTCTACAACTACCGGTACGACTACCTGGCCCGGCACCTGCCCGCGGTCTGGGACACGATCACCCCCGAGCAGGCGCTCGCCGCCCGGCTGCGCGCCGCCGACCGCACCCTGCGCCGCCTCCTCGGCGAAGACACCGTCGCCTCCCCGGAGATGGCCGAGGCCGCGGACCTGGCCCTGCGCGCCACCGAGGGCTGCACCCGGCACGCCCGCACCCTCTACGCAGCCCACGCCGACCTCCCCGTCCCCACGCAGCCGCACCTGCGCCTGTGGCACGCCACCACCCTGCTGCGCGAGCACCGCGGCGACGGCCATGTCGCCGCGCTGCTCCTCGCCGGCCTGGACCCGCTCGAAGCCCTGGTCACCCACAGCGCGACCGGCCGCGGCATGAACGCCAAGTGGATCAAGGCGGTCCGCGGCTGGGAGCAGGAGGACATCGACGCCGCCGCGGCCCGGCTGCGCGCCCGCGGGCTCCTCGACGAGGAGGGCGACCTCACCGCCGAGGGCACGGCCGTCCGCGAGCGCCTGGAGGACGAGACCGACCGCCTCGACGCCGCCCCCTACGAGCACCTGGGCGCCGAAGGCCTGGCCCGCCTCGCCGAACTCGGCGGCGGCTTCGCCGCCAAGGCCGTCAGCGCGGGCGCCTTCCCCTCCAACGCCTTCGGCAAGGCCGCCTGACGCGGGGCTCCCGGCCGCCGTCACCGCCACCTGCCACAATGGGCAGCCGTCCAACGCACAACGAAGGCAGGCGGGACCCGATCGTGACGACGTCCATCGAAGGCAGGATCGCCGAGGAGCTCGGCGTACGGGAACGGCAGGTCAAGGCCGCCGTCGAGCTGCTCGACGGCGGCTCCACCGTGCCGTTCATCGCGCGCTACCGCAAGGAAGCGACCGAGATGCTCGACGACGCACAGCTGCGCACCGTCGAGGAGCGGCTGCGCTATCTGCGCGAGCTGGAGGACCGGCGCGCGGCGATCCTGGACTCCGTACGGGAGCAGGGCAAGCTCGACGCCGAGCTGGAGGCCCGGATCAACGCGGCCGACACCAAGGCGCGGCTGGAGGACATCTACCTGCCGTTCAAGCCGAAGCGGCGGACCAAGGCCCAGATCGCCCGCGAGGCCGGCCTGGAGCCGCTCGCCGACGGCCTGCTCGCCGACCCGTCGGTGGAACCGGCCGCGGCCGCGGCCGCGTTCGTCGACGCCGACAAGGGCGTCGCCGACCCGGCCGCGGCCCTGGAGGGCGCCCGCGCCATCCTCACCGAGCGGTTCGGCGAGGACGCCGACCTCATCGGCGAGCTGCGCGAGCGCATGTGGGGCCGCGGCCGGCTCGCCGCGAAGGTCCGCGGGGGCAAGGAGGAGGCGGGCGCGAAGTTCGCCGACTACTTCGACTTCGCCGAGCCGTTCACCGCGCTGCCCTCGCACCGGGTCCTGGCCATGCTGCGCGGCGAGAAGGAGGACGTCCTCGACCTCACCCTGGAGCCGGAGGACCCCGAGACGGCGGCCGCCCCCGGCCCGTCCACGTACGAGGGCATGATCGCCCGCCGCTTCGGCGTGGCCGACCGCGGCCGCCCCGCCGACAAGTGGCTGGGCGACACGGTCCGCTGGGCCTGGCGCACGAAGATCCAGGTCCACCTCGGCATCGACCTGCGGATGCGGCTGCGCTCCGCCGCCGAGGACGAGGCCGTCCGGGTCTTCGCCGCCAACCTGCGCGACCTGCTCCTCGCGGCCCCCGCCGGCACCCGGGCCACGCTCGGCCTCGACCCGGGCTTCCGCACCGGCGTGAAGGTCGCCGTCGTCGACGCCACCGGCAAGGTCGTGGCCACCGACGTGATCCACCCGCACGTCCCCGCGAACCGCTGGGACGAGGCCCTGGCCAAGCTCGCCCGCCTCGCCGAGCAGCACCGGGTCGAGCTGATCGCCATCGGCAACGGCACCGCCTCCCGCGAGACGGACCGCCTCGCCGGGGAGCTGATCTCCCGCCACCCCGAGCTGAAGCTGACCAAGGTGATGGTCTCCGAGGCGGGCGCCTCCGTGTACTCGGCCTCCGCCTTCGCTTCGCAGGAGCTCCCGGACATGGACGTCTCCCTGCGCGGCGCGGTGTCGATCGCCCGCCGCCTGCAGGACCCGCTCGCCGAGCTCGTCAAGATCGACCCCAAGTCGATCGGCGTCGGCCAGTACCAGCACGACCTGTCCGAGGTGAAGCTGTCCCGCTCGCTCGACGCGGTCGTCGAGGACTGTGTGAACGGCGTCGGCGTGGACGTCAACACCGCCTCCGCGCCGCTGCTCGCCCGCGTGTCGGGCATCAGCGGCGGACTCGCCGAGAACATCGTGGCGCACCGCGACGCCAACGGCCCCTTCCGCAGCCGCAAGGCCCTCAAGGACGTGCCCCGCCTCGGCCCGAAGGCGTACGAGCAGTGCGCGGGCTTCCTGCGGATCCGCGGCGGCGACGACCCGCTGGACTTCTCCAGCGTGCACCCCGAGGCGTACCCGGTCGTCCGGTCCATGGCGAAGACCGCCGGCAGCGAGGTGGCCGCCCTCATCGGCAACACGTCGGTGCTGCGCTCGCTGAAGCCCGAGCAGTTCGTCACCGAGGCCTTCGGCCTGCCGACCGTCACCGACATCCTCGGCGAGTTGGAGAAGCCGGGCCGCGACCCGCGCCCGGCGTTCCGGACGGCCGCGTTCAAGGAGGGCGTCGAGAAGATCGGCGACCTCGCTCCCGGCATGGTCCTGGAGGGCGTCGTCACCAACGTGGCCGCCTTCGGCGCCTTCATCGACATCGGCGTCCACCAGGACGGGCTCGCCCACGTCTCGGCCCTGTCGAAGAACTTCGTCAAGGACCCCCGCGACGTGGTCAAGCCGGGCGACATCGTCCGCGTGAAGGTCCTGGACGTGGACATCCCGCGCAAGCGGATCTCGCTGACCCTCCGGCTGGACGACGAGGCCGGCACCACCGCGGGCGCGCCCCGCCAGCGCGAGGACCGCCAGGACCGGCGCGGCGGCGGCCGTCCCCCGCAGCAGCGCGGCGGCCAGGACGGCCGGCGCGGCGGCGGCCGCTCGGGCGGCGGCGAGGGCCGGCGGCAGGGCCAGGGCGGCGGCGCCCCGGCCCCTGCGAACAGCGCCATGGCCGACGCGCTGCGCCGAGCCGGTCTCGCGGGCCCGGGATCCGAGGACCGCCGCAGGCGGTAGGTATCGGCACGCGCCACCGAAGGGTACGGGGGAGGGCGCGGAGGTGGCCGAAACGGAACCTCGTGCGGGGACCCGCCTTGCGAACTCCCGTACGTGATCTGTAGGCATGGTGGAACGCCCGTTCGTCGTCAGGCGGACGGGCTTTCCGTTTCCCTCAGGACCGCACACCCCGAGGCCCCCTTGACGGCACAGGACGCCACGCCCATGCCTGCCCACGCCTACCGACGCTGCCCGCGAAAGGGTCCGAAGAGGGATCACATGGCCCACTCTCAACTCGGCCTCCGCAAACGGTGCGAGAAGATTCTCGGCCATCTGGATCTACCCCATCCGTTCTCGCTGGAGGGGCTGTGCGGACGGATAGCCGAGATGCGCGGACGCCCCATCCGCCTCCACCCGCTGCCCGAGGAAGCGGCGGCGACCGGCGTCTGCGGACTGTGGGTGGGCACCGCCCGCGTCGACTACGTCTTCTACGAGGAGAAGACCACCCCGCTGCACCGCGAGCACATCGTCCTCCACGAACTCGGCCACATCCTCTTCGGCCACCACTCCCTGGAGGGCGAAGAGCACGACGGCCAGGCCCCCGTCGTGCTCGGCCGTACCGACTACACCACCCGGCAGGAGCAGGAGGCGGAGATGCTCGCCAGCATGATCCGCATCCGCACCGCCACCCCCTGCCCACAGCCGGCCGCCGAACCCTGCGGCACCCTCGCCCGGCTGGAGTCCGCCATGGGATACGAGCGGCGCCGCCGTGGCCACTGAGCTCATCGCGCTCGGCGACTGGCTCGCCGTCCCCAGCGTGGTCTGCCTGTGGACCGCCGTCCTGCTGCGCGCCCCCGCCGCCCTGCGCTCCCCGCAGCAGCGCGGCTTGTGGCTCGCCGTCGCCACCGCCGCCGCAGCGATGACCCTCAACCTCCCCGACGTCATCGCCTACGCGATGCGCGACCCCGGCTACGCCCACACCGTCGGGCTCGTCCGCAACCTCACCGGCGTGCTCTCCGCAGGCGCCGTCCTCTACTTCGTGGCGTCCGCCACCCGCGGCCGCACCCTGCAACGCGCCGCCTGGGCGGGCACGGTCGCCTGGCTGACCCTCCTCGTCGTCCTCGACCTGGCCGCGCCCGGACACGGCGCCCACACCATCCCGCCGCGGGGCGGCCCCGTGCCCTCCCTCGCCTACTGGCTGGTCCTCATCGCCGCGCACCTGCTCGCCAACAGCGCATGCGTCGCGCTGTGCTGGCGCTACAGCTGCCGCACCGAGAGCAGGGCGCTGGCGCTCGGACTGCGGCTGTTCGGCCTCGGCACCGCCCTGGCCGGCGTGTTCTGGTTCTTCTACCTCCTCAAGGCCCTGTTCGGCACCTCCTGGGCGATGCCCGCACTGCCGCTGATGATGAACCTGCACGGGCTGCTGCGTGCCGCCGCCATCCTCGTCCCCACCGTGTTCACGCTGCGCCGCACCGCCGCCGACACCGCGACCGCCTGGCGGCTGTGGCCGCTGTGGCGCGACCTGGTCCAGGCCGTTCCGCACGTCGTGCTCACCCAGCCCCGGGCGGGCCGGCTCCTGGAACTGGTGTGGCCGCCGGTCCCGCGCACCATGCTCGTCTACCGCAAGGTCATCGAGACCCGCGACGCGATCCTCATCCTCGGCGAGTACGTCGCCCCCGGCGTCCCCGAGCTCGCCCGCAGCCACGTCACGCTCCGCGGGGTCCCCGAACCGCTGCGCACGGCGGCCGCCCTCGCCTGCGTCCTCAAGGAGGCGCGCGGCGCCAAGCTCGCCGGACACCCCGGGAAGCCCTGGCAGGCCGCGTACTGGGTGCTGCCGGCCGTCATGCAGCACTCCGCCGGGGGCGAGGACGGCCTGGAGGACGAGGCGCGCTTCCTCGTCGACGTCGCCCAGGCCTACGGATCCCCGGCCACCGCCGACTTCGCGCCCTGAACCACCCGTACGACCGCAGGAGAAGACAGGTGACGCCGTCTTGACCACCGTAGTGATCACCGGGGCCAGTTCCGGTCTCGGTGCCGCCTTCGCCCGCGGCTTCGCCGCCAAGGGCTGCGACCTCGTGCTCGTCGCCCGCGACGAGGACCGCCTGCACACCGTCGCCCGCGGACTCGGCCGCGAGTACGGCACGCAGTGCGAGGTGCTCCCCGCCGACCTGCTGGACGAGGCCGGCTGCGCGGCCGTCGCCGCGCGGCTCGCCGACCCCGCCCGGCCGGTCGACGTCCTGGTCAACAACGCGGGGTTCGGGCTGGCCGCCCCCTTCCCGCACAGCCCCGTCGAGGACGAGGAGCGGATGCTCGACCTGCTGGTGAAGGTCCCGCTGCGGCTCACCCACGCCGTGCTGCCCGGGCTGCGCGAGCGGCGCCGCGGCGCCGTGCTGAACGTGTCCTCGGTGGCCGGACTGCTGCCGACCGGGACGTACGGGGCCGCCAAGGCCTGGGTGACCGCGTTCAGCGAGTCCCTGCGGGTCGACATGGAGCCGTACGGCGTCCGCGTGCTGGCCGTGGTCCCCGGGTTCACCCGCACCGAGTTCCAGGCGCGCGCCGGCATGGACGTGAGCTCCCTGCGGGAGGCGGTCTGGCTCCAGCCGGAGGCCGTGGTGGCCAAGGCCCTGCGGGACCTCGCCCTGCGCCGGCCGGTCAGCATCACCGGCCGCCACTACCGGGCGTACGCCCTGGCCGCCCGGCACCTCCCGCGCGGCTTCGTGGCCCGGAGGATGGCCCGCACCCGCCGCCCACCCGCGGACCGGTAGCCACAGCGGGGCCGTAGCCGGCAGCGGGCGGTAGCGGGGCCCGGGCGGCCGGACCCGTCCGCCCGGGGCGGCCGCTAGAGCTCCACGACCTTGCCGTCCGCGACCTGGAGGCGGCGGGTCACGCGCACCGCGTCCAGCATCCGCCGGTCGTGCGTGACGAGCAGCAGCGTGCCCTCGTACGCCTCCAGCGCCGACTCCAGCTGCTCGATCGCCGGCAGGTCCAGGTGGTTCGTCGGCTCGTCCAGCACCAGGAGGTTCACCCCACGGCCCTGGAGCAGCGCCAGCGCCGCCCGGGTCCGCTCGCCCGGGGACAGCGTCGCCGCCGGGCGCAGCACGTGCGCCGCCTTCAGACCGAACTTCGCCAGCAGGGTCCGCACGTCGGCCGGCTCGGTGTCCGGGACCGCCGCACAGAACGCCTCCAGCAGAGACTCCTCGCCCAGGAACAGGCCGCGCGCCTGGTCGACCTCGCCGACCTGCACGCCCGAACCGAGCGAGGCCGCACCGGAGTCCGGGGCCACCCGGCCCAGCAGCACCGCCAGCAGCGTCGACTTGCCCGCGCCGTTCGCGCCGGTGATCGCCACCCGGTCCGCCCAGTCGAGCTGGAAACTGGCCGGGCCGAAGGAGAAGTCCCCGCGCTGCACGGTCGCCTCGCGCAGGGTCGCGACCACGGACCCGGAGCGCGGGGCCGCCGCGATCTCCATGCGCAGCTCCCACTCCTTGCGCGGCTCCTCGACCACCTCCAGCCGCTCGATGGCGCGCTGCGTCTGGCGGGCCTTGGCGGCCTGCTTCTCGCTCGCCTCGCCGCGCAGCTTCCGGCCGATCTTGTCGTTGTCCGAGGCCTTTCGGCGGGCGTTGCGGACGCCCTTGTCCATCCAGTTGCGCTGCATCAGGGCCCGGCCCTCCAGCGCGGCGCGCTTGTCGGCGTACTCCTCGTACTCCTCGCGGGCGTGCGCGCGGTCCCGGGCCCGCTCCTCCAGGTAGGCGTCGTAGCCGCCGCCGTAGAGGTTGATCTGCTGCTGTGCCAGGTCGAGTTCGAGGACCTTGGTGACG
Organism: Streptomyces sp. NPDC059851; assembly: GCF_042732005.1. Classification (NCBI taxonomy): domain Bacteria; kingdom Bacillati; phylum Actinomycetota; class Actinomycetes; order Kitasatosporales; family Streptomycetaceae; genus Streptomyces; species Streptomyces sp. NPDC059851. Next base: position 36,090 of record NZ_JBHWJJ010000037.1, read on the forward strand.
GTCCGGGTCAGGAACTCGCGGTCGTGGCTGATGACGACCGTGCCGGCGCGCAGACCCGTGACGAACCGCTCCAGCCGCTCCAGGCCCTCCAGGTCGAGGTCGTTGGTCGGCTCGTCGAGCAGGAACACGTCGTAGCGGGACAGCAGCAGCGAGGCCAGGCCCGCGCGGGCCGCCTGGCCGCCGGACAGGGCGGTCATCGGCAGGTCCAGGCTCACGCCGAGGCCGAGCTCGTCGGCGATCTCCTGGGCCCGCTCGTCGAGGTCCGCCCCGCCGAGGTTCAGCCACCGGTCCAGCGCCGCCGCGTACGCGTCGTCCGCGCCGGGAGTCCCGTCCACCAGGCCCTGCGTCGCCGCGTCCAGCTCCGCCTGGGCGGCGGCGACACCGGTGCGCCGGGTCAGGAACTCGCGTACGGACTCACCGGCACGGCGCTCCGGTTCCTGCGGGAGGTGGCCCACGGCGGCGGTGGGCGGGGACAGCCGCAGCTCGCCGGACTCGGGGGTGTCCAGGCCGGCGAGCAGCCGCAACAGGGACGACTTGCCCGCGCCGTTGACACCGACGAGGCCGATGACGTCGCCGGGTGCGACGACGAGGTCGAGCCCGGCGAAGAGCGTGCGCTCGCCGTGCGCGGCGCTGAGGTTCTTGGCGACGAGGGTTGCAGTCATGGTCCACCGATCCTATCCGCGCCGCGCCGGCGGCCGGACGGCCCGGACGGCCCGACGACCCGGTGGCCGGATAGGTGGGATGCCCGGCGTTGCGGCCGTCTCGCCCCGTCTCACACCATGGGGTCATGTCGTCGCACAAAGTGCTCGTCGTCCTCTACGACGGGCTGCAGAGCCTGGACGTGACCGGTCCGGTCGAAGTCTTCGCCGGAGTCGGGTACTTCCCCGGCCGGGCCGGCTACACGATCCGGACCGCCTCCGTGGGCGGAGTCTCGGTGCGGACCAGCAGCGGGCTCACGCTGGTGCCGGACGGGGACCTGGAGGACGAGCTGCCGGGCCCCGGCACCACGCTCCTGGTGCCCGGCGGCCGGTACTCGGGCGATTTCGACGCGCGGCTCACCGACTGGCTGCGCTCCTACGGGGGTGGAGCGCAGCGACTGGTGTCCGTGTGCACGGGCGGGCTGCTGCTCGCGGAGGCCGGGCTGCTGGACGGCCGCCGGGCGACCACGCACTGGTCCGCGTGCGAGCAGATGGCCCGCGACTACCCGCGGGTGGCGGTCGAACCGGACCCGATCTACGTACGGGACGGGCGGGTCGCCACATCGGCCGGGGTCACGGCGGGGATCGACCTGGCCCTGGCGCTGGTGGAGGAGGACCACGGGCGGGACATCGCGTGGGAGATCGCCCGGCAGCTCGTGGTCTTCCTGCGCCGGCCGGGCAACCAGGCGCAGTTCAGCGCCCAGCTGGCGACCCAGATGGCCCACCGGGAGCCGCTGCGCGAGGTCCAGCACTGGATCACCGAGCATCCGTCCGCGGACCTGAGCGTGCCGGCCCTGGCGGCCAGGGCCCGGCTCTCACCCCGGCACTTCGCCCGGGCCTTCCAGGCGGAGACGGGAGTGACGCCGGGGCGGTACGTGGAGAGGGTCCGCGTGGAGCACGCCCGGCGGCTGCTGGAGGCCAGCGGGAAGGGCGTCGCCCAGATCGCCCGTGCCTGCGGCTACGGCACCCCGGAGGCCCTGCGCCGCGCCTTCGTCAAAACCCTGGGGCAGCCGCCGGCCGAATACCGCCGCCTCTTCGGCCACCCCTGACCAGGGCCGCGGGCCCGCGGATCGAAGCCCCCGCCGCCAGGGCCGGGGGCCGGGGAACCGCGCGCCCGGCCCGACGAGACCCCCGGGCCCTGGGCGAACCCCGCCGGGGGCGCGGCCCACTGCGCGCCCGGCCACCCACAGCCGCACCCGCGGCACGACCCACACCACCCGCACACCGGAACCCTGGAGGAGACATGCGAACAGCCGTCCTGCTCTACCCCGGCTTCACCGCCCTCGACGCCATCGGCCCCTACGAGACCCTGGTCCACCTCCCCGACTCCGAGACCGTCTTCGTCGCGGAGCGCCCCGGCCCCGTACGCTGCGACAGCGGCCGCCTCTCCCTCGTCGCCGACAAGGGCCTCGACGAGGTGACCCGCCCCGACATCGTCGTCGTACCGGGCGGGCCCCACCCGGAGAGGGAGATGGACAACCCGGCGGTCCTCGACTGGCTGCGCGCGGTCGACGCGACGACCACTTGGACCACGTCCGTCTGCACCGGCTCGCTCCTCCTGGCTGCCGCGGGCCTGCTCGAAGGCCGCCGCGCCACGGGCCACTGGCTGTACCTGGACCGGCTGCCCGCCTTCGGCGCCGACCCGACGGGTGAGCGGGTGGTCTTCGACGGCAAGTACGTCACCGCCGCCGGAGTGTCCTCCGGCATCGACATGGGGCTGACCCTGCTCGGCCGCATCGCCGGTGACGACTTCGCCCGGACCGCGCAGCTGATGATCGAGTACGACCCCCAGCCGCCCTACGACGCCGGCTCGCCCGACAAGGCCCCCGCCGAGCTGGTCGCACGGCTGCGTGACTCCAACCCGCTCACGCAGTCCAGGTGAACTTCGGCGTACGCCGTTCCAGGAACGCGGCGGCGCCCTCCGCGGGGTCGCCGCTGTCCGCCTGCTGCCGGGCCCAGTAGCCGTCCCGGTCGGTCCGCCCGTCGGCGAACTCCTTCGCCGCCGCCTGCGTCAGTGCGGAACGGCTCGTCAGGACGCGGGTGAACTCCGCGATCCGCTCGTCCAGCAGGCCGGCGGGCAGGAGCTCGTTGAGGAAGCCCGCGCGCAGGGCGTGTTCCGCGTCGATCAGCTCGGCGGAGAAGAGCAGGTACTTGGCGGTGGCCGGCCCGACCAGACCGGCCAGCCGGCGGGTGGAGGAGGCCGGGTAGACGAGGCCGAGCCGGGCCGGGGTCACGCCGAACGAGGCCCCCTCCTCCGCGAAGCGCAGGTCGCAGGCGGCGGCGAGCTGGCTGCCGCCGCCGACGCAGAACCCGCGGATCGCGGCGACCGTGGGCCCGGGGAAGGCGGCCAGTGCTTCCTCGGCGGCGACGGACAGGGCTTGGGGGTCCTCGTCACCGGTGAGGGAGGAGATGTCGGCGCCGGCGCAGAAGGTCGGCCCGTCCCCGGTCAGGACGAGCACCCGCACCTCCGGGTCGGCGGCGAGGGCCGCCAGCAGTCCGGGCAGTGCCCGCCACATCTGCGCGGTCATGGCGTTGCGCTTGGCGGGGTGCGAGATGACGACCGTGGCGACCCCGTCGGCGACGGTGTGCAGCAGGGCTGCTTCCTGGGCTGCGTCCATGCGCCGGATGCTATCCCGGGCCCCCGATCCTATGATCAAGGAGTCCGTACGGGGGCTGCGGAAAGGTGACACCCCATGGGCGCAGACCGGGCAGACCGAGCAGACCGAGCAGACCGGGCGGGCCGGGCGGGCCGATCGAAGGGCGCGGACGCGGACGGGGCGGACCGCGCCGCGGACCGGACCAAGGTCGAGGACGCCGGGCGGCTGCGCCGCCGCCTCGGCTGGCTGGCCGTGCTCGGCGTGATCCTGGTGCTGGCAGGCCTGCTGGGTCTCGTGTACGCGAACGTGGCCGCCCTCACCTCGATGTTCCTGTTCGGCTGGCTGTTGCTGATCGGTGGGGTGGTGGGCCTGCTCCATGCCGTCCAGTCCCGCGGGAGCAACCACTTCTGGCTCGCGGTCATCGTCGCCGCGATCAACATCGCCGCCGGCTTCGTGGTCCTGCGCCGCCCCGGGGCGAGCGCCGAGGCGCTGACCATGTTCGCGGCCCTGCTCTTCCTCACCGCCGGGGTGTTCCGGCTGGTCGGGGCGCTGGTGGTGCGGGGCACCCACTTCGGGCTGCTGCTCGTGCAGGGCGCTTTCGGCGTTCTGCTGGGCCTGCTGGTCCTGGCCGAGTGGCCCGGCAACAGCCTGTACGTGATCGGAACCTTCTTTTCCGTCGCCCTGTTGTTCGACGGACTGAGCCTGCTGGCCCTGGGGGTGGGCGGCCGCCGGATCCTGGACGTGGTCAGGCAAGACGAGGAGTCCGGAGCGGAAGACGCGGCGGGCGGGACGCCCGGTGCGGCCGGAATGCGCCCCACCAAAGGTCAGGAACGGTCGAACGACTGACGCCGGCGCAAACGTGTGGTCAAAAGGTGTCCGATAGGCGCTGACTTGTTGTCAGCGGTCCGGTCCGGACCAGCCCGTTCCCCACCCTGGACCCGTGGAGACGATCGAGTGCGAAGGACGGGGCCGCAAGATGGATCTCAGCGGGAGTGTCCCGCCGGCCAAGGTGGGTGAGCCGGAGCCCCCGGCCGGCCCTCTCGCGTACGAAGGTGTGTGGCGGTTCACCGTGCCCGCCGTTGAAGAATCCGTTCCGCAGGCCCGCCGGGCCGTCCGCGACCTGCTGGGCCGCCAGGGCGTCCCCGCCGACCGGGACCTGGTGTACTCCCTGCTGCTGATCGTCTCCGAGCTGGTGACGAACTCGGTCCGGCACGCGGCCCTGCTCTCGCCGGAGGTCGCGGTCGAGGTCGCGATCGGCCGGGCCTGGGTACGGGTCGCCGTCGAGGACAACCACCCGTACCGGCCCAAGGCACTGGAGGCGGATTTCGGCCAGACCGGCGGCCGCGGCCTGCTCCTGGTGCGCGAGACCACCCGGGAGGCCGGCGGGCTGTGCGACGTCGAGCACACCTCGACCGGCGGCAAGGTCATCTGGGCGGCCCTGCCGCTCACCGCTCCGGCCGCCGTCCCGTCCCGTCCCGTCCCGCGCCCGCCGCGCTGACCGGCGTACGGCGTACCGGTCAGCGACGCACGGAGTGCCGGGAAGCGGGCGGGGCGGCTCCGGCGTACCGGCGGGCGCGCGGCCTACCAGCCCGCCGCGTCGCCCGTCAGCTCGCGGATCGCGGGCCGCGCCGCGTCCAGCACGGTCATGAACCAGGCCGAGAACGGAACCGCCGCGTGCCGCTCGGCCAGCTCGCCCGGTGTGACGAAGGCGGTGTCGGCCACCTCGTGCGGATCCGGCCGCACCGCGGCCTGAGCGAGTCCCACGAACAGGTGGTTGTACTCCTGCTCCACCAGGCCCGACGCGGGGTCCGGGTGGTTGTAGCGCACCGTCCCCGCCTCCGCGAGCAGCGAGGGCGACAGGCCCAGCTCCTCGTGGGTGCGCCGGGCCGCCGCCGCGAACGGCGACTCCCCGGGGTAGGGGTGGCCGCAGCACGTGTTCGACCAGACGCCGGGGGAGTGGTACTTCCCGAGGGCGCGCTGCTGGAGCAGCAGGCGGCCCTGCTCGTCGAAGAGGAACACGGAGAAGGCCCGGTGCAGCAGACCGGGCGCCTGGTGGGCGGAGAGCTTTTCCGCCGTGCCGATGGTGTTGCCCGACTCGTCGACCAGTTCGAGCATGATCGGTTCTTGACTGCCGGTGCCGTGGGGTGCGCTGTTCGCGGCGGTGGCTGGTGTGGTCGGCATACCCATCCTTCGCTTCGGACTCCGGCCCTCAGTCTGCCGTACACGGGAGTCCGGTCCCCACTTCGGCGATCCGCGCATGTCCGCCCCCCGGCGCGTGACAAGTGCCGGGGGGCGGCCGGTCCGCGTGCGGCTCACACGCGGTCCCACCTGCGATATCAGACCCCGAAGGGGGTCGGATACGTGATCGTTCCCCGCGGGACGGGGACGGAATCGTCGAGCACCAGTGCCATCATCGCCTCGTCCGGGACCTCGAAGGGCGCCCGGATCCCGAACCGCGAGGCCGGCACGAAGCCGAAGCGCGGGTAGTAGGCCGGGTGCCCGAGGACGAGGACCAGCGCCTCCCCCTGCTCCTTCGCGGCCGCCAGCAGCGCCCGTACGACGGAGCTGCCCGCGCCCGAGCGCTGGACCGCCGGGTCGACGGCCACCGGGGCGAGTGCGAGCGCCGGCACGCCGTCGACCTCGCAGCGGGTCAGCAGGGCGTGCGCCGCGACCGGGCCGTCGGGGGCGCCGGCCACGTACGACAGGCCCGGCAGCCAGGCGGGGTCGGCGCGCAGCGCGTCCACGAGATCCGCTTCGAGCGGTGTGTCGAAGGCCGCGAGGTTGACGGCCCGTACCGCACCCCTGTCGGAGGCGGTCTCCGGACGGGCCGGCCAGGCGGGGCCTTCACCGGCGGTCACCGGGCGCAGGACGTAGCCGGTGTACCCGTACTCGTGGCCGTGCCGGGCCCGTACGGCGATCTCCTCGCGGGCGCCGGCGAGCGCGGCGGCCGTGGCCGGGTCCGGGTCGGGCCCGGCGGAGGCCTCGACCTCATCGGCCCGCGCGGCGAGCGGGCCGTAGTAGGCGGCCCAGTCGGAGTCGGACAGGTGGTGGACACCCAGCACCCGGTACCCGGCCGCTTGGGCGGCGGCGATGTTGCGGGCGGTGGAGCGCAGGGCGTAGTGCGGGTCCCAGAAGGTGCGGGCCCCGGCGGACGGCTCGTCGGTCGTCCACTCGCACTCGGTGAGCACGAGGGTGCCGCCCGGCGCGAGGAGGCGCTTCCACCGGGCGAGCGCGGCGTCGAAGCCGAGGACGTAGGCGGAGCCCTCCGCCCAGACGAGGTCGAAGGACCCGTCGGGGTGGGGGAGCGCGCCCATGTCGGCGTTGACGGGGTGGACGCGGCCGTCGAGCCCGAGGTCCGCGGCCGCGGCGCGCAGTTCGTCGAGGAAGCCCTCGTGCAGGTCGACGGCGGTCACCTCGGCGCCGTGCGCACCGGCCTCCGCGGCGAGCAGCAGGGCACTACGGCCGGGACCGCAGCCGAGGTCGAGGACGCGCGGCCGCTCGGGCAGCGGTCCGCACAGGGAGAGCAGGTGCCGGGTGGTCTCCGCGGAGCCGGGAGCCTGCCGGGGCAGGCCGCGGTGGAGGGCGAAGAAAGCGGAGGTGAGTGCGGAAGGGGAAGGGGAAGGGGAAGCGGAGTGGTCGGTCAACGTGAACCCTTGGTGAGGGGGCCGCGGCCGACGAGCCGGATCGCGGTGATCAGGCCCGGCCGGCAGCCCGGAGGAAAGCGGGGATGGACCGGAACGCGCTGCGCTCGGCAGCGACCACTGCGACGGTCATCAACCCACCTCCTGTCACCTGCATCACGTATGCCGCTCATATCACACGCATCGTGCGTGAGCCGCCCCACTTTAACACCCCGGGGTTTGTGGGACCTCGACGCGATCACCGATGATGATGATCCCACCGGGCCCCGGAGCTCGGAATCTTCGGCTCATCGGGGAGCAAACGGGTGGTGAACCCCAGCTTCCGTACATCCGATAGCCTCTGCCGACGTGCGCCGCCGCCCCCGCGCGCCGCCCGCCGCCGTGTTCGCTGCAAGGAGTGAGTTCGTCTGTCGACCGTCATCCTCACCGGCCTGCCGGTCCCCGGATCACCGCTTAACGACGATCTGTGCTCCCTCGGCTTCGACGTCCGCCCCGCCGCTGCGCCCGAGGACGCCGCCGCGGTGCTGGCCGGCGTACCCGCGGGGCAGCGGGTGGCCGTGGTGGACAGCGCCTTCGTCGGCCACGTCCACGCGCTGCGGCTCGCACTGACCGACCCCCGCTTCGACGCCTGTGCCGTGCCCGGCGCCTTCACCGTCCAGCCCGCCGCCCGTGCGGCCCTGGACGAGGCCGTGGCGCTGCCGGCGGACGGCAGCGGCCCGTACGCCGACCGGCTCGCCGCCGCAGTCGAGGCCGGCGGAACCGCCGTCCAGCGGCCCGAGCTCGGCAGCCTGGTCGCCGCCGTCCCCGCCGACGGGGTCGAGCGCGAGGCCGCCTCCGCCGCGGTCGCCGCCGTGGACGAGGAGGCCGTGCGGCTGCGGTCCGCCGTGAAGTCCCGTGACGGGTTCTTCACCACCTTCTTCATCAGCCCGTACTCGCGCTACATCGCCCGCTGGTGCGCGCGCCGCGGCCTGACTCCGAACCAGGTCACCACCGCTTCGCTCGTCACCGCGCTGATAGCGGCAGGCTGCGCCGCCACCGGCGACCGCTGGGGCTACGTCACCGCGGGCGTGCTGCTGCTCGTCTCCTTCGTCCTGGACTGCACCGACGGGCAGCTCGCCCGCTACTCCCTGCAGTACTCGACGATGGGTGCCTGGCTCGACGCGACCTTCGACCGGGCGAAGGAGTACTCCTTCTACGCGGGCCTCGCCCTCGGCGCCGCCCGGACCGGCGACGACGTCTGGGCCCTCGCCCTCGGCGCCATGATCCTGATGACCTGCCGGCACGTCGTGGACTTCTCCTTCAACGAGGCCAACCACGACGCCACGGCCAACACGAGCCCCACCGCCGCCCTCTCCGACCGGCTCGACAGCGTCGGCTGGACGGTCTGGGCCCGGCGCATGATCATCCTCCCGATCGGCGAGCGCTGGGCCATGATCGCGGTGCTGACCGCGTTCACCACCCCGCGGACCGTGTTCTACGCCCTGCTCGTCGGCTGCGCCTTCGGCGCCCTCTACACCACCGCGGGCCGCGTCCTGCGCTCGCTGACCCGCAAGGCCGTGCGCACCGACCGGGCCGCCGGGGCGCTGGCCGACCTCGCCGACTCCGGCCCGCTGGCCGAGTCCGTCGCGCGGGCCACGGTCCGCCAGCCGCTCCGCGTGCTCTTCGCCGCGATCGGCGCCGCACTGGTGGTCGGGGCCGCGTGGAGCCTGCCGTACGGCAGCTGGGTGGTGATCTTCTGTGCGTGGCTGTACGTCGTGCTGAGCGGCAGCGCCGTCGCCACCCCGCTCAAGGGAGCCCTGGACTGGCTTCTTCCACCGCTGTTCCGGGCGGCCGAGTACCTCACCGTCCTCGTGCTCGCCGCCAAGGCGGACGTCCCCGGGGCCCTTCCGGCCGCATTCGGACTGGTCGCGGCGGTCGCCTACCATCACTACGACACGGTCTACCGCATCCGCGGAGGCTCCGGCGCGCCCCCGAGGTGGCTGGTGTGGACCATCGGCGGCCATGACGGCCGGGTCCTGCTGACCGTGGTCCTGGCCGCGGTCCTCGCCCGGGACGTGTTCCCCGTCGCGCTCACGGTCCTCGCCGTGTTCGTGGCACTCGTGGTGCTCGTGGAGAGCATCCGCTTCTGGGTCTCCTCCGGGGCACCCGCCGTACATGACGAAGGAGAACCAGCATGATCGGCCTCGTCCTCGCTGCCGGTGCCGGACGCCGCCTGCGTCCCTACACCGACACCTTGCCCAAGGCCCTCGTGCCCGTCGGCCCCGCGGGCGACGAGGAGAGCCTGACGGTCCTCGACCTGACCCTCGGCAACTTCGCCGCGGTCGGCCTGACCGAGGTCGCGATCGTCGTCGGCTACCGCAAGGAGGCCGTCTACGCGCGCCAGGCCGCGCTGGAGGCCAAGTACGGGCTGAAGATCACGCTGATCGACAACGACAAGGCCGAGGAGTGGAACAACGCCTACTCCCTGTGGTGCGCCCGTGAGGTCCTGAAGCGGGGCGTGATCCTCGCCAACGGCGACACCGTCCACCCGGTCTCCGTCGAGGAGACCCTCCTCGCGGCCCGCGGCAACGGCCAGAAGATCATCCTGGCCCTCGACACGGTCAAGCAGCTGGCCGACGAGGAGATGAAGGTCGTCACCGCCGACGGCAAGGGTGTCCAGAAGATCACCAAGCTGATGGACCCGGCCGACGCCACCGGCGAGTACATCGGCGTCACCCTGATCGAGCCCGAGGCCGCCGAGGCCCTGGCCGAGGCGCTGAAGACCACCTTCGAGCGGGACCCCGACCTCTACTACGAGGACGGCTACCAGCAGCTCGTCAACGACGGCTTCGTGGTCGACGTGGCCCCCATCGGCGACGTCAAGTGGGTCGAGATCGACAACCACGACGACCTCGCCAAGGGCCGGACGATCGCATGCCAGTACTGACGAGGCTCATCCCCTCACCCGTCGTCGTCGACATCAGCTGCGGGGCGATGGACAAGCTGGACGGCATCCTCGCCGACCAGCGGATCTCCGCCGCCGGCAAGCTGGCGATCGCCATCAGCGGCGGCTCCGGCCAGGTGCTGCGCGCCAAGCTGGAGCCCGCCCTGCCGCACGCCGACTGGTACCCGGTCGTCGACGGCACCATCGACTCCGCGGTCAAGCTGGCCGACGACATAAAGGGCCGCCGCTACGACGCCGTCGTGGGCCTGGGCGGCGGCAAGATCATCGACGTGGCGAAGTACGCCGCGGCGCGGGTCGGGCTGCCCATGGTGGCCGTCGCCACCAACCTCTCCCACGACGGCATCTGCTCGCCCGTCGCGACCCTCGACAACGACAACGGCCGCGGCTCCTACGGCGTGCCCACGCCGATCGCGATGGTCATCGACCTCGACGTGATCCGGGAGGCCCCGGCGCGGTTCGTGCGCGCGGGCATCGGCGACGCCCTCTCCAACATTTCGTCGATCGCCGACTGGGAGCTGTCGCACCGGATCAACGGCGAGCACGTCGACGGCCTGGCCGCCGCCATGGCCCGGACCGCCGGCGAGTCGGTCCTGCGCCACCCCGGCGGCTGCGGGGACGACGAGTTCCTCACCGTGCTCGCCGAGGCCCTCGTCCTCACCGGCATCGCCATGTCGATCAGCGGGGACACGCGGCCCGCCTCCGGGGCCTGCCACGAGATCAGCCACGCCTTCGACCTGCTCTACCCCGGGCGCTCCGCGCTCCACGGCGAGCAGGTCGGTCTCGGCGCCGCCTTCGCGATGCACCTGCGGGGGGCGGCCGAGCAGTCGGGGCTGTTCGTCGAGGTGCTGCGCCGCCACGGGATGCCCGTGCTGCCCGCCGAGATCGGGTTCAGCGTGGACGAGTTCGTCGCCGCCGTGGAGTACGCCCCCCAGACCCGCCCGGGACGCTTCACGGTCCTGGAGCACCTCAACCTGTCCGCCGCCGATATCAGGGACGCGTACGCCGACTATGCCAAGACCATCCGTAGCTGAACTCCGGCCCGTCGTGCACCCGGCGGGCGTCAAGGACCGGCGCAGCGGCGAGCACTGGGGCGGCCGCCTCTACATGCGCGAGGTCTCGCTGCGCATCACCCGCCTGCTGGCGAACACCAAGGTCACCCCCAACCAGCTGACCTACCTGATGACCCTGTGCGGCGTGCTCGCCGCTCCGGCCCTGCTGGTCCCCGGGATCTGGGGAGCCGTCCTCGGCGTCGTCTTCGTCCAGCTCTACCTGCTGCTCGACTGCGTCGACGGTGAGCTCGCCCGCTGGAAGAAGCAGTACTCGCTCTCCGGCGTGTACCTGGACCGCGTCGGCGCCTACCTGTGCGACGCGGCCGTGCTCGTCGGCCTCGGCCTGCGCGCCGCGGACCTGTGGGGCGGCGGCCGCATCGACTGGTTGTGGGCCTTCCTCGGCACCCTCGCGGCGCTCGGCGCCATCCTGATCAAGGCGGAGACCGACCTGGTCGGGGTCGCCCGTCACCAGGCCGGCATGGCCCCGGTCAAGGAGGCCGCGGCCGAGCCGCGCTCGTCCGGCATGGCCCTCGCCCGCCGGGCGGCGTCCGCGCTGAAGTTCCACCGGCTGATCCTCGGCATCGAGGCGTCGCTGCTCGTCCTGGTGCTGGCCGTGGTGGACCAGGTGCAGGGCGACCTGTTCTTCACGCGGCTCGGCGTGGCCGTCCTGGCCGGCATCGCGCTGCTGCAGACGGTGCTGCACCTGGTGTCCGTCCTCGTCTCCAGCAGGCTGCGGTGAGCGCCCCGCTGCGCGTCGGCGCGGTGATCATCACCATGGGCAACCGCCCCGACGAGCTGAAGGCGCTGATCGACTCCGTGGCCCGCCAGGAGGGCGACCCCGTCGAGGTCGTCGTCGTGGGCCAGGGCGTCGAGGTCACCGGGCTCCCCGACAGCGTGCGGACGGTCTCCCTGCCCGAGAACCTGGGCATCCCCGGCGGCCGCAACGTCGGCATCGAGGCCTTCCGCTCCGGCGGCGGCGACGGCTACGACGTCGACGTCCTGCTCTTCCTCGACGACGACGGGCTGCTGGAGCGCACCGACACCGCCGAGCTGTGCCGCCAGGCCTTCACCGAGGACCCCCGGCTCGGCATCATCAGCTTCCGGATCGCCGACCCGGAGTCCGGTGAGACCCAGCGCCGGCACGTGCCCCGGCTGCGCGCCTCGGACCCGATGCGCTCCTCCCGCGTGACGACCTTCCTGGGCGGCGCCAACGCCGTGCGCACTCCGGTGCTCGCGCAGGTCGGAGACCTGCCCGCGGAGTTCTTCTACGCGCACGAGGAGACCGACCTGGCCTGGCGGGCCCTCGACGCAGGGTGGTCGATCGACTACCGGGCGGACATGGTGCTGCTGCACCCGAAGACCGCCCCCTCCCGGCACGCGGTCTACCACCGTATGGTGGCCCGTAACCGGGTGTGGCTCGCCCGCCGCAACCTGCCCGCCCCGCTGGTGCCGGTCTACGTGGGCGTCTGGCTGCTGCTGACGCTCCTGCGCAGGCCCTCGGTCCCGGCCCTCAAGGCCTGGTTCGGCGGTTTCAAGGAGGGCTGGACCACCCCCTGCGGTCCCCGGCGCCCCATGAGGTGGCGCACGGTCTGGCGGCTGACCCGGCTGGGGCGACCGCCTGTCATCTGACGCCCCGGCGTCTGAGAACATGGCGCGGTCACGGTCCGTGCGTCCCACGCCCGATGCCACCTACTGCCGCATCTTGAAGACGGAAAGTTTCAACTTGTGAGTGACACAACCCAGGATGGCGCCCTCGCCACGAGCCAGCCGCCGTCCGAAGACGCGGGGCTGAGCCCCGCCGAGCTCGCCAGGAAGTACGGCCTGTCCGTCAGCGGCGCCCGGCCCAGTCTTGCCGGATACGTGCGGCAGCTGTGGGACCGGCGCCACTTCATCCTGGCGTTCTCGCGGGCCAAGCTGGTCGCTCAGTACAGCCAGGCCAAGCTCGGCCAGCTCTGGCAGGTGGCGACGCCGCTGCTCAACGCGCTGGTCTACTACCTGATCTTCGGCCTGATCCTGAACGCGGGCCGGGGTATGGAGAAGGGGGTCTACGTCCCCTTCCTGGTGATCGGCATCTTCGTCTTCACCTTCACCCAGAGCTCGCTGATGGCCGGCGTGCGCGCCATCCCGTCCAACCTCGGACTGGTCCGCGCCCTGCACTTCCCGCGCGCCTCCCTGCCGATCTCCTTCTCGATGCAGCAGCTCCAGCAGCTGCTGTACTCGATGCTGGTCGTGTTCGTCGTCACGGTGCTGTTCGGCAACTACCCGAAGCTGTCCTGGCTGCTCGTGGTGCCGGCGCTGGTGCTCCAGTTCGTCTTCAACACCGGCCTCGCCCTGATCTTCGCGCGCATGGGCGCCAAGACCCCGGACCTCGCGCAGCTGATGCCGTTCCTGACGCGCACCTGGATGTACGCCTCCGGCGTCATGTTCTCGATCAACGAGATGCTCAAGGACCGGCCCGCGTGGATCGCGGACGTGCTCCAGTGGAACCCGGCGGCGATCTACATGGACCTGATCCGCTTCGCCCTGATCGACGACTACGGCCGCGAGAACCTGCCGCCGCACGTCTGGGCGTTCGCCGTCGGCTGGTCCGTCCTCATCGGCGTCGGCGGATTCGTGTACTTCTGGAAGGCTGAGGAGCGTTACGGCCGTGGCTGAGAACAACAGGGGCCGCGTCCCCACCGTCATCGCCGACGACGTCCACATCGTCTACCGGGTCAACACCGGCAGCTCCGGCAAGGGCAGCGCCACGGCGGCGCTGAGCAAGATACTCCGCAGGGGCAAGGGCGACGCCCCGGGCGTCCGGCGGGTCCACGCCGTGCGCGGTGTCTCCTTCACCGCCTACCGCGGCGAGGCCATCGGCCTGATCGGCTCGAACGGCTCCGGCAAGTCCACCCTGCTGCGTGCCATCGCGGGCCTGCTGCCCTGCGAGGAGGGCAAGGTCTACACCGACGGCCAGCCCTCGCTGCTGGGCGTCAACGCGGCGCTGATGAACGACCTCACCGGCGAGCGCAACGTGGTCCTGGGCGGTCTCGCCATGGGCATGAGCCGCGAGCAGATCCACGAGCGGTACCAGGACATCGTCGATTTCTCGGGCATCAACGAGAAGGGCGACTTCATCTCCCTGCCGATGCGCACGTACTCCTCCGGCATGGCCGCGCGCCTGCGCTTCTCCATCGCGGCGGCCAAGGACCACGACGTGCTGATGATCGACGAGGCGCTGGCCACCGGTGACCGCAAGTTCCAAGTGCGCTCCGAGGACCGCATCCGCGAGCTGCGCAAGCAGGCGGGCACCGTCTTCCTCGTGAGCCACAACAACAAGTCCATCCGCGACACCTGCAGCCGCGTCCTGTGGCTGGAGAAGGGCGAGCTGCTGATGGACGGGCCCACCGAAGAGGTCGTCTCGGCCTACGAGAAGGCGACCGGTCACTGACCGCCGGCACCGCAGGCCCCCGCCGCCCCGTGCGGCGGGGGCCTCGGTGTGCCGCCCGGTGCGCACCGGGCAGTGTCCCCGGTCGCCCCCCGGGGAGCGTCCGGGGCAATGCGGGCCGACATTCGGTAGCGGTGCGAATACCCCGGACGGTTCCGCCGGGTCGTACGGCGTAAGCTGGGGCGGTCCTGAACCGCGGCAAGAGGGGATGCTTCCCCGCAGGTGAAAGGCCTGGGACGGCCCGGGGAAAGTCCGGCGGCGTGTCCGAAATAGGATGTATTGCGTCGGCAGTGTAGAACGGGAGATGTGACGGCAATGGCTACGGGAATTCTCCGGCCCCCAGGCATTACGGCCGTCCGCGCCGCGGGCGGCGGGCGGTGACCCCGGCGCACGGCATCCGCCCCCGGCAGACCCCGGCCCCCGACGCCCACGCGCGCGCCACCCTCGGCAAGGCCCGGACGGAGAACTTCCCCGTCGCCCCCGCCTTCCTGCCCCGCGCCTGGCGCGACGGGCTGATGGCGGTCTACGGCTACGCCCGCCTCGTCGACGACATCGGCGACGGCGACCTCGCCCCCGGCGGCGGCGACGCCGTCCTCCTCGGCCTCGATCCCGCCGCGGCCGACGACCGGCTCGCCGTGCTCGACGCGTTCGAGGCCGACCTCAAGCGCGTCTTCGGCTCCGCCGACGGCGCCCCCCGCCATCCCCTCCTCCAGGCCCTCCAGCCGGTGGTCCGCGCCCACGGCCTCACCCCCGAGCCGTTCCTCGGCCTCATCGCCGCCAACCGCCAGGACCAGCACGTCAGCCGCTACGAGACGTACGGCGACCTGCTCGCCTACTGCGAACTCTCCGCCAACCCCGTGGGCCGCCTCGTCCTCGCCCTCACCGGCACCGCCACCCCCGAGCGGATCCGCCGCTCCGACGCCATCTGCACCGCCCTGCAGATCGTCGAACACGTCCAGGACGTCGCCGAGGACCTCGAACGCAACCGGATCTACCTCCCCGCCGAGGACCTGCGCCGCTTCCACGTGTCCGAAGCCGACCTCAAGGCACCCACCGCCGGCGCCTCCGTACGCTCCCTCATCGCCTACCAAGCCGCCCGCGCCGGGGACCTCCTGGACGGGGGCACCCCGCTCGTGGGCAGCGTCCACGGCCGGCTGCGGCTGCTGCTCGCCGGCTTCGTCGGCGGTGGCCGCGCCGCCCTGCGCGCCGTCACCGACGCCGGGTTCGACGTACTCCCCGGCCCGCCGCGGCCCACCCGGAGCGGCCTGCTCCGCGAGGTGGCCGCCGTCCTGCGCACCGCGCCGAGAAAGGGGTGAGCCCGACCGTGGAGGGTTCCGCACACACGACCGCGCCGACCGCTCCGGTCCTGGCGGCCTACAGCTACTGCGAGGCCGTCACCGGCGCGCAGGCGCGCAACTTCGCGTACGGCATCCGGCTGCTGCCCACCGACAAGCGCCAGGCCATGTCCGCCCTGTACGCCTTCTCCCGGCGCGTCGACGACATCGGCGACGGCACGCTCCCGGCCGAGGCCAAACTCGCCCGGCTGGAGGAGACCCGGACCCTGCTCGGCCGGATCCGCGCCGGACGGGTCGACGAGGACGACACCGACCCCGTCGCCGTCGCACTCACCCACGCCGCGCGCCGCTTCCCCATCCCGCTCGGCGGCCTCGACGAGCTCATCGACGGCGTGCTGATGGACGTCCGCGGCGAGACCTACGAGACCTGGGAGGACCTGGAGGTCTACTGCCGCTGCGTCGCCGGGGCCATCGGACGGCTCTCCCTCGGCGTCTTCGGCACGGCGGCCGGCGCGGCCGGCGCCGAGCGCGCGAGCGACCACGCCGACACCCTCGGCCTCGCCCTCCAGCTCACCAACATCCTGCGGGACGTCCGCGAGGACGCCGGCAACGGGCGGACCTACCTGCCCACCGAGGACCTCGCCAAGTTCGGCTGCGACGAGGGCTTCGCCGACGGCCGGCTCCCCGCCGGAGCCGACTTCGCCGGCCTCGTCCACCACGAAGTGCGGCGCGCCCGGGCCCTGTTCGCCGAGGGCTACCGGCTGCTGCCGATGCTGGACCGGCGCAGCGGTGCCTGCGTCGCGGCCATGGCCGGCATCTACCGCCGCCTCCTCGACCGCATCGAACGCGAACCCGAGGCGGTGCTCCGCGGCCGGGTCTCCCTGCCCCCGCACGAGAAGGCGTACGTCGCCGTGCGCGGCCTGTCCGGCCTCGACGCCCGGACCGTCTCGCGGCAGCGCAGCAGGAGGCCCGCGTGACCGCCACCGCGCACCACGCCGTGGTCGTCGGCGGTGGCCTCGCCGGCGTCACCACTGCCCTGGAACTCGCCGACGCGGGGCTGCGCGTCACCCTCCTGGAGGGCCGCCCCCGACTCGGCGGCCTGGCCTTCTCCTTCAAGCGCGGCGACCTCACCGTCGACAACGGCCAGCACGTCTACCTGCGCTGCTGCACCGCCTACCGGTGGTTCCTCGACCGCATCGACGGCGCCGCCCTCGCCCCGCTGCAGGACCGGCTCGACGTCCCCGTGCTCGACGTCGGCCACCCCCGCGGCCCCCGCCTGGGCCGGCTGCGCCGCAGCGCGCTGCCCGTCCCCCTGCACCTGGCCGGATCACTGGCCCGCTACCCGCACCTCTCGCTCGCCGAACGGGCGGCCGTCGGCCGCGCCGCCCTCGCCCTGCGCAGCCTCGACCCCGCCGACCCGGCCCTCGACGGGCTCGACTTCGCGACCTGGCTCGGCCGCCACGGCCAGAGCCCGCGCACCGTCGAGGCCCTGTGGGACCTCGTCGGCATCGCCACGCTCAACGCCACCGCCGAACAGTCCTCGCTCGGACTCGCCGCCATGGTCTTCAAGACCGGCCTGCTCTCCGAGAACGGCGCCGCCGACATCGGCTGGGCCCGGGTCCCCCTCGGCGACCTGCACCACACGCTCGCCCGCACGGCGCTCGACGCCGCCGGCGTCCGGACCGCACTGCGCACCCGGGTCACCTCCGTCTCCCGCACGCAGGACGGCAACTGGCGGGTCGCCACCGAGACCGAGACCCTCGACGCCGACACCGTCGTACTCGCCGTCCCGCAGCGCGAGGCCCACGGGCTGCTCCCGCCCGGCGCGCTCGCCGACCCGGACAAGCTCCTGGACATCGGCACCGCGCCCATCCTCAACGTCCACGTCGTCTACGACCGCACCGTCCTGCGCCGCCCCTTCTTCGCGGCGCTCGGCACCCCCGTCCAGTGGGTCTTCGACCGCACGGAATCCTCCGGGCTGCCCGACGGCGGCCAGTACCTGGCCCTGTCGCAGTCGGCCGCCCAGAACGACATCGACGAGCCCGTGACCGTCCTGCGCCGGAAGTACCTGCCCGAACTGGAGCGGCTGCTGCCCGCCGCACGCGGCGCCAAGGTACGCGACTTCTTCGTCACCCGGGAGCGCACCGCCACGTTCGCCCCCACCCCCGGCGTCGGCCGGCTGCGCCCCGGGGCGTGCACCGACACGCCGGGTCTCTATCTCGCCGGTGCGTGGACCGCCACCGGCTGGCCCGCGACCATGGAGAGTGCCGTCCGGAGCGGTATGAGCGCAGCACACGCCGCGCTCGCCGCGCTCGGCCGCCACCGGGCCCACCCCCTGCAGGAGGCGGCATGACGATCACCAGCACCACCGGCACAGCGCCCACGGAGAACAGAGGAGAGCCAGTGAACCCGGGGAACCCGGCCGTCGAGAACACGGAAGCCGGTAGCAGAGCGGCCGGAGCGGCACGGACGGAGGTCGCGGACACCCTCGCCCTCCTCGACCGCGGCCGCACCCTGTCCACCCCTGCACTGCGCGCCGCGGTGGAGCGGCTCGCGGCGCCGATGGACACCGTCGCCGCCTACCACTTCGGCTGGATCGACGCCCAGGGCAACCCCGCGGACGGCGACGGCGGCAAGGCCGTCCGCCCCGCCCTCGCACTGCTGTCCGCCGAGGCCGCCGGGGCCCCCGCCGAGGTGGGCATCCCCGGCGCGGTCGCCGTCGAACTCGTCCACAACTTCTCGCTGCTGCACGACGACCTGATGGACGGCGACGAGCAGCGCCGCCACCGCGACACGGTGTGGAAGGTCCACGGCCCCGCCCAGGCCATCCTCGTCGGCGACGCGCTCTTCGCCCTCGCCAACGAGGTGCTCCTGGAGCTCGGTACCGTCGAGGCGGGCCGCGCCACCCGCCGCCTGACCACCGCCAGCCGCAAGCTCATCGACGGCCAGGCCCAGGACATCTCCTACGAGCACCGCGAGAGCGTCAGCGTCGAAGAGTGCCTGGAGATGGAGGGCAACAAGACCGGCGCCCTGCTCGCCTGCGCGATCTCCATCGGCGCCGTCCTCGGCGGCGCCGACGACCGCACGGCCGACAAGCTGGAGGAGTACGGCTACCACCTCGGCCTCGCCTTCCAGGCCGTCGACGACCTCCTCGGCATCTGGGGCGACCCGGAGTCCACCGGCAAGCAGACCTGGAGCGACCTGCGCCAGCGCAAGAAGTCGCTGCCGGTCGTCGCCGCCCTCGCGGCGGGTGGACCCGCCGCCGAAGAGCTCCGCGAGCTGCTCGCCGCCGACGCCAAGAGCAACGACTTCGAGAACTTCTCGGAGGAGGAGTTCGCGGCCCGCGCCGCCCTCATCGAGGAGGCGGGCGGCCGGGCGTGGACCGCCGAGGAGGCGCGCCGCCAGCACGCCATCGCCGTCCGCGCCCTCGACGACATCGACATGCCCCAGCAGGTGCGCGAACAGCTCGTCGCCCTCGCCGACTTCGTCGTCGTACGCAAGAGGTGATCACCACCATCCTCGTCACCCGGGTACGGATATGACGCGCGAGTCGCCGGCCGGCGCCACCAGCCCGTAGCGCCGGCCGACGGCAGACCCCAGCAAGCAGAAGCACAGGCCACTGCACGTTAAGGGGAAGCCATGACAGCGACGACCGACGGTGCCGGTCCCCGCGGCGCCGATCCGGATGACACCGCCACTGCCGCGGCCGCCGTAGCCCAGGTCGCCGCCCCCGCGGAGGTCGGCGCCCCCGCCGCCCCCGCCGAGGTCGGAGCCGCGACCGGGGGAGCGGCTGCGGCCCCGCCCGCCGTCCGCGAGGCCGTCGAGCGCGCCACGCGGCACCTGCTGCAGCGGCAGGACCCGGCCGGCTGGTGGAAGGGCGACCTGGAGACCAACGTCACCATGGACGCCGAGGACCTGCTGCTGCGCCAGTTCCTCGGCATCCGGGACGAGGCCACCACCAGGGCCGCCGCCCGGCACATCCGCGGCGAACAGCGCTCCGACGGCACCTGGGCCACCTTCCACGGCGGACCGTCCGAACTCTCCGCCACCGTCGAGGCGTACGTCGCGCTGCGCCTGGCCGGTGACGCGCCCGACGCGCCGCACATGGCCCGCGCCTCGGCCTGGATCCGCGCCCACGGCGGAATCGCCCGGGCCCGCGTCTTCACCCGGATCTGGCTCGCCCTCTTCGGCTGGTGGAGCTGGGACCACCTCCCCGAACTCCCGCCCGAGCTGGTCTTCCTGCCGCCCTGGATGCCGCTGAACATCTACGACTTCGGCTGCTGGGCCCGCCAGACCATCGTCCCGCTGACCGTGGTCTGCGCGCACCGCCCCGTCCGCCCCGCCCCCTTCGCCCTGGACGAGCTGCACACCGACGCCCGCACGCCCGTCCCCGCCCGCAGGCTCGCCCCGCTCGGCACCTGGGACGGGCTCTTCCAGCGCATGGACAAGGTCCTGCACGTCTACCGCCGGTTCGCGCCCCGCCCGCTCCGCAACGCGGCCGTCGCCGCCGCCGCCCGCTGGATCATCGAACGGCAGGAGAACGACGGCTGCTGGGGCGGGATCCAGCCGCCCGCCGTGTACTCCCTCATCGCTCTGCACCTGCTCGGCTACGACCTGGGGCACCCCGTGATGCGGGCCGGCCTGGAATCCCTGGACCGGTTCGCCGTCTGGCGCGAGGACAACGCCCCCGCTCCCGGTCCCGACGGCCGGGCCGGCGACCCCGGGCCCGTCCGGATGGTCGAGGCCTGCCAGTCCCCGGTCTGGGACACCTGCCTCGCCGTCATCGCCCTCGCCGACGCGGGGCTGGCGCCCGACCACCCGGCCCTGGTGAAGGCGGCCGACTGGATGCTGGACGAGGAGATCACCCGGACCGGCGACTGGGCGGTGCGCCGGCCCGGACTCGCCCCCGGCGGCTGGGCGTTCGAGTTCCACAACGACACCTACCCCGACATCGACGACACCGCCGAGGTCGTCCTCGCACTGCGCCGGGTCAGGCACCCCGACCCGGCCCGGGCCGAGGCAGCCATCGCCCGGGCCGTGTCCTGGACCCTCGGCATGCAGTCGGGGAACGGCGCCTGGGCCGCCTTCGACGCCGACAACACCAGCCCCCTGCCCAACCGGTTGCCGTTCTGCGACTTCGGCGAGGTCGTGGACCCGCCCTCGGCCGACGTCACCGCACACGTGGTCGAGATGCTCGCCGCCGAGGGCCGGGCCGCCGACCCGCGGACCCTGCGCGGCACCGCCTGGCTCCTCGCCGAACAGGAGCCGAACGGAAGCTGGTTCGGCCGCTGGGGCACCAACTACGTATACGGGACGGGGTCGGTGGTGCCGGCACTGGTCGCGGCGGGCATCGCCCCCGCCCACCCGGCGGTCCGACGGGCCGTGGCCTGGCTGGAATCCGTACAGAACGACGACGGGGGCTGGGGCGAGGACCAGCGCTCCTACCGGGACCCGACGACCTGGGCGGGACGCGGCCCCTCCACAGCCTCACAGACCGCATGGGCACTGATGGCCCTGCTCGCGGCGGGGGAGCGCCACGGCAAGGCCGTCGAACGGGGCATCGCCTACCTGACCGGGACCCAACTGGCGGACGGCTCCTGGGACGAGCCGTACTTCACGGGCACCGGGTTCCCCTGGGACTTTTCCATCAACTACCACCTGTACCGGCAGGTCTTCCCGCTCACCGCGCTCGGCCGCTACCTGTACGGGGAACCCCTCGCGGCCGGGACGCCCTGATGGCCGCCGCCCGTCCCGGCGGCCCCGGCCCGCGGCCGCTGCTGGTCGCCTGTGCCCTCCACATCGAGCAGGCGGCCCTGCGTAGCAGCGGCGACCGCGGAGCCCCCCTCGGTTACACGGTCCTGCGCACCGGCATGGGGCCGCGCGCCGCAGAACGGGCCGTCGCCCGCGCCCTCGCCGCACCGGAGCTGGCGCGCGCAGCCGTCCTCGCCACCGGGTTCTGCGCCGGGCTGGTCCCCGGCATGAACCCCGGCGACCTGGTCGTCGCCGAGGAGACCCGCGACCCGCGCGGCACCATCGTCTGTGCGGGAACGTCCCTGCTCGCCGCGGCACTGGCCCGGGCCGCCCCCGGCCGGACCGTGCACACCGGCGCACTGACCGGATCCGACCGCGTCGTACGGGGCCACGAACGCACCCGGCTGCGCGCCACCGGCGCCATCGGCGTCGACATGGAATCGGCCGCCACCCTGTGGACCGCCGCCCGCGGCGCCCCGCCGGGCGCGCACCGTCCGGTTGCCGCCGTCCGGGTGGTCGTGGACGCCCCGGAGCACGAGCTCGTCCGCATCGGCACGGTCCGCGGTGGAATATCGGCCTTCCGCGTCCTGCGCGCCGTACTGCCCGCGTTCTATGACTGGCACCGTTCTTTGCCGCTCCCCAGGAGGTGAGTCAGATGGCCATGCCGCTGCGACAGTCCATCAGGGTCGGGACCTATCTGCTCGAACAGAAGCTCCGCAAGCGCGAGAAGTTCCCCCTGATCGTCGAGCTGGAGCCGCTCTACGCCTGCAACCTGGCCTGTGAGGGCTGCGGGAAGATCCAGCACCCCGCCGGTGTGCTCAAGCAGCGCATGCCGGTGGCCCAGGCGGTCGGCGCCGTCCTGGAGTCCGGCGCCCCCATGGTGTCCATCGCGGGCGGCGAGCCCCTGATGCACCCGCAGATCGACGAGATCGTCCGCCAGCTGGTGGCCCGGCGGAAGTACGTTTTCCTGTGCACCAACGCCCTGCTGCTGCGCAAGAAGATCGGGAAGTTCACCCCTTCGCCCTATTTCGCCTTCGCCGTGCACATCGACGGGCTGCGCGAACGCCACGACGAATCGGTGGCCAAGGAAGGCGTCTTCGACGAGGCGGTGGCCGCCATCAAGGAGGCCAAGGAGCGCGGATTCCGGGTGACAACGAACTCCACGTTCTTCAACACCGACACCCCACAGACCGTCGTCGAGGTGCTCAACTACCTGAATGACGACCTGAAGGTCGACGAAATGATGATCTCGCCCGCCTACGCCTACGAAAAGGCACCCGACCAGGAGCACTTCCTGGGCGTCGAACAGACCCGGGAGCTCTTCCGGAAGGCCTTCGCGGGCGGCAACCGGCGCCGTTGGCGACTCAACCACTCCCCGCTCTTCCTGGACTTCCTGGAGGGCAAGGCCGATTTCCCGTGCACCGCCTGGGCCATTCCGAATTACTCCCTCTTCGGCTGGCAGCGCCCCTGCTACCTGATGAGCGACGGGTACGTGACGACGTACCGCGAGCTCATCGAGGAGACCGACTGGAGCAGGTACGGTCGCGGGAAGGACCCGCGCTGCGCGAACTGCATGGCTCACTGCGGCTACGAGCCCACCGCCGTCCTCGCCACCATGGGCTCCCTCAAGGAGTCCCTGCGCGCGGCCCGGGACACCATCAGCGGCAGCCGGGGCGGATCGGCGTGACCACCGTGTCCGGAAGCTTCGACCTGAAGGCCCTGCTCGCCGAGCGCGGTGCGGAGCGGTACGAGCTGCACGCCCGGCACCTGAACCCGCAGCTGCCGCGCATGCTGCACACCATCGGCTTCGACAAGGTCTACGAGCGGGCCGAGGGCGCCCACTTCTGGGACGCCGAGGGCAACGACTACCTGGACATGCTGGCCGGGTTCGGGGTGATGGGCCTGGGCCGCCACCACCCCGTCGTCCGCCGGGCCCTGCACGACGTCCTCGACGCGCAGCTCGCCGACCTGACCCGCTTCGACTGCCAGCCGCTGCCCGGGCTGCTGGCCGAGAAGCTGCTGTCGTACAGCCCGCACCTGGACCGCGTCTTCTTCGGCAACAGCGGCACCGAAGCCGTGGAGACCGCCCTGAAGTTCGCCCGGTACGCCACCGGGCGGCCCAGGATCCTCTACTGCGACCACGCCTTCCACGGGCTGACCACCGGCTCGCTCTCGGTGAACGGGGAGGCCGGCTTCCGGGACGGCTTCGCGCCGCTGCTCCCCGACACCCGGATCGCGCTCGGGGACCTGGCCGCACTGGAGCGGGAGCTGGAGCGCGGCGACGTCGCCGCCTTCGTCGTCGAACCGATCCAGGGCAAGGGCGTGCACGCCGCCCCGCCCGGCTTCCTGCCGGCCGCGCAGGGGCTGCTGCGCCGGCACAAGGCACTGCTGATCGCCGACGAGGTGCAGACCGGCCTCGGACGGACCGGCGATTTCTACGCGTACCAGCACGAGCCGGGTGTGGAGCCGGACCTGGTGTGCGTGGCCAAGGCGCTGTCCGGCGGCTACGTCCCGGTCGGCGCCACCCTGGGCCGGGACTGGATCTTCAAGAAGGTCTACTCGTCCATGGACCGGGTGCTGGTGCACTCCGCCAGCTTCGGCTCCAACGCCCAGGCGATGGCTGCCGGGCTGGCGGTGCTCTCCGTCATGGACGACGAGGCGGTCGTCGCGAACGCCCGGGCGATGGGCGACCTGCTGCGCGGGCGCCTCGCGGCGCTCGTCGACCGGTACGAGCTGCTGCACGAGGTCCGGGGCCGCGGCCTCATGATCGGCATCGAGTTCGGCCGGCCGTCCTCGCTGCGGCTGCGCAGTCGGTGGGCCGCGCTCCAGGCAGCCCGCAAGGGGTTGTTCGCGCAGATGGTGGTGGTGCCGCTGCTCCAGCGGCACCGGATCCTGACGCAGGTGTCCGGCGACCGCCTGGAGGTCATCAAACTGATTCCGCCGCTGATCGTGGACGAGGCGGACGTCGACCGGTTCGTCGGCGCCTTCCGTGCGGTCATGGACGAGGCGCACGCCGGCGGCGGGCTGCTGTGGGACTTCGGTCGGACCCTGGTCAAGCAGGCCGTCACAGGCGGCTGACAGCCCGCCCGCCGCGCTGCCCGCTGCCCGCGAGGTCGGCCTAGTCGAGCAGCCGCTCGCGCAGCCGGTCGAGGGTCCCGGCCGTGAGGCCGAGGCCCTCGGCGAGGTAGCGGTCGGCACCGCCCCAGTGCTCGTCGATGGTGTCGAAGGCCGCGGTCAGGTACGCGACGCGGGCGTCGAAGAGCGGGGCGAGCAACTCCATCACCTCGGGGGAGCGGGCCTCGGGTGCGTCGCTGCCGCGACGGACCCGGTAGCGACGGTGCGGGGCATTGGACTCCAGGTAGTCCGCCACGATGGCCTCGCGCTCCACGCCCAGTGCGAGCAGGGTCACGGCGATCGACAGGCCGGCCCGGTCCTTGCCCGCCGCGCAGTGCATGAGTGCCGGGAGGCCGTCCTCGGCGAGGGCGTGCAGGACCCGGCCGTGTTCGGCGGTGCGGTCCACGATCATCGTCCGGTACGAGTTCACCATCCGGGCGGATGCTTTTCCGTCGCCGAGGATTCCGCGGAGCTGCTCCACGTTCCCGTCGCGGACCATGGTCCAGAATTCCTTGCCGGCGGCCGGGTCGGACAGCGGGATGTTGACGTTGCGCACCCCGGGCAGCTCGACGTCGGGACCTTCCAGCGCTTGGTCGGCCGCGTTGCGGAAGTCGAAGACGGTGCGCAGTCCGAGTGATATCAGGAATTCTGTATCGGTTTCGGTGGCATGTGCGAGATGTCCGCTTCGGAAGAGTCGTCCCGTCTTGACCCTCCGCCCGTCCGTGGTCGGCAGGCCGCCCACGTCCCGGAAGTTGCGCACACCGGACAGTTCGGGCTCGGCGGGTGGGACTCCCGGCGATCTGGGGGATATCGACTGGGTCACGGGTAATCCTCCGCATCGTTATTGAGTGTCCGAATTGCGTCGCTTGGGTCCAACTTGCCGGTGCCGGGGGCGAGATCGGGAGCAGCCCCGTGAGCCAGATCATACGGTGACCGTGAGTGCCTGATCGCCCGAGTCGAATGGCCCGGCCGGAAAGGCCGTTGGCGGTGGGGAATGGACGCAGGGTGACCGGAATTCCGAAGAACTCCCGTCCCTGTGAATCCGTCAGGAAATTCATGGCTTGTTCCGTGACGTCCCGCTCGATTACGTTCGCGACCGATCCGGATGGACCGCCTAATCCTGCCGCCGTCCGGTAACCGCACTCGACCAAACTCGCGCGGCAGGAGCGGGGGAACCAGGTAGGCCGCTGCTCCGGAGTTCCACTCCGGAGCAGCTAGGGGTGAAGCCGTACGTGCTCCGTTCCCTTCACGTGCACGTCCGCGTTGCACGTCCACGGACGGCCGGACATCTCCCATCCGAACCCGACAGCTCACCCCGCAGGCGCCGGAGAGGAATTCGCCATGCCGGCAAAGGGTAAGCACCGCCGCCCGAAGTCCCCCGCCGCAGTCCGCGGTTTCGTCGTCGCCGTCGCCGGCACCGGTGGGGCGGCCCTGGCCCTGCCGCTGATCGGTGCCACCGGCGCCCATGCGGCGCCCGCCCCGGCCCCCGCCGCGGTGCCCGCCGCGGCCCCGCAGGCCCCGGCGGCCGTCCAGACCGCGGCCACCGCGGCCACCGCTGCCGTCGGCGCCGCTCCGTCCCTCTACACGGTCCGGACGGGCGACTGCCTCTCCGTCATCGCGGCCGACCACGACGTCCCCGGCGGCTGGCAGCGGCTCTACGCCGACAACCGCGACGCCGTCGGCGACAACCCCTCCCTGATCCACCCCGGGCTGAAGCTGGCCCTCGGCGCCCGGGGCGAGGCGGCCCCCGACCAGGCTCCGGCCGAGCGGCCCGCCCCGGCGCCGAAGCCGAAGCCGAAGCCGAAGGAGAAGGAGAAGGCCGCGGCCACCGGTTCCCCGCGCACCGCCGCGCCCGCGCCCGCCGCCCCTGCGCCCGCGCCCGCGCCCGCCAAGAAGAGCGCGGCCGCCGCCGACACCACCACCACCGCCTCCGCCGCTGGCGCGGCCACCGCGGCCGGCTTCACCGCCCCCGTACCCGGCGGCGTCTCCACCCACTACCGGACCGCCGGCGCCATGTGGTCCAGCGGCTACCACACGGGCGTCGACTTCATCGCGAGCTCCGGCACCACCGTCAAGGCGGTCGGCGCCGGCACCGTCGTCTCCGCCGGCTGGGGCGGCTCGTACGGCAACGAGGTCGTCATCCGGCACGAGGACGGCAAGTACTCCCAGTACGCCCACCTCTCCCAGCTCTCCGTCTCGGTCGGCCAGAGCGTCAGCGGCGGCCAGACCATCGGCCTGTCCGGCTCCACCGGCAACTCCACCGGTCCGCACCTGCACTTCGAGGTCCGCACCGGCCCCTCGTACGGTTCGGACATCGACCCGATCGCCTACCTGCGCTCCAAGGGCGTGACCATCTGACGGTTCGCACCGCCGCCGCGTGCGGCGGACCCGCGTGAGGCCGGGACCCGAGGGCCCCGGCCTCACGCGCTGTCATGCCGTACCGACCGGGTGGTACAGATCACGGTCCGTCAACCCCTTCCTACGGTGGCGTAGGTCACGTCCCGCGGTGAAGGATATGGTCCCGTGGCAGCGACGACGATGACAGAGACGACAGAAACGACGCACCGGACCATCGGCTCGTACGCGGCACTCGGGGACAGCTTCACCGAGGGTGTGGGGGACCCGGGGCCCGGCGAGAACTTCCTCGGGTGGGCGGACCGGCTGGCCGTTCTCCTCGCGGACCAGCGGCCGGAGGGCGAATTCCGCTACGCGAACCTCGCGGTGCGTGGACGGCTCCTCGACCAGATCGTGTCCGAACAGGTCCCGAGGGCCAAGGAACTCGCCCCCGACCTGGTGACCTTCTGCGCGGGGGGCAACGACATCATCCGGCCCGGCAGCGACCCGGACGCCGTTGCCGAGCGGTTCGAGGCCGCCGTCGCCGACCTCACCGCCTCCTGCGGTCAGGTCATGATCACCACCGGCTTCGACACCCGCGGCGTGCCCGTCCTCAAGCACCTGCGCGGCAAGGTCGCCACGTACAGCGCGCACGTGCGCGCCATCGCCGACCGGTACGACTGTCCGGTCCTCGACCTCTGGTCGCTGAAGTCCGTACAGGACCGCCGCGCTTGGGACGACGACCGGTTGCACCTCTCGCCCGAGGGGCACACCCGTGTCGCCCTGCGCGCCGCACAGGTGCTGGGGCTCGCGGTGCCGGCCGACCCCGACCAGCCGTGGCCCCCGCAGCAGCCGCGCGGCTCGGTGGACGTGACCCGCGACAACATCCAGTGGGCCCGGGAGTACCTGGTGCCGTGGATCGGCCGCCGGCTGCGCGGGGAGTCCTCGGGGGACCACGTGGAAGCGAAGCGGCCGGACCTGCTGCCGCTGTAGGCCGACGGGGGCTGGTTCGGGGCGACGTCCGGGGCCGCAGCGGGGGACGGCGGGGCTGCCTCCGGGCGGTGGCCGGGTTGCCTCCGGGCGGCGGCGGGGCTGCCTCGGGGCGGCTGGCTGCCCTTGGGGTGCCGGGGCTGCTGCTGGGGTGGCGCGAGCGCGTCCCCGGAATCCTCCGGGGCGGCCCTGCGTTGGGATGGTGGTAGACCAGTAGGAAGCAGACCTCCCTCCAGCCACGGCCTGCGCCCGCCCGCCCCACCCTCCCAGGAGGCGCCTTGACCGGCTCCCGTCCCCTGCGTCCCCGGCTGCGCGCCCTGCGCCCCGAAGCCTTCGGCGCGGATCCGTCCGGCGCACGGCTGGAGCGGATCCGGCGCTCGCCGAACTTCGTCGACGGCTCCTTCCGGAACCCGATCGGCGCCCGGACCAGGCCCTCCGGCTCCCTGGTGGAATTCGCCAAGGTCTACTTCCACAAGGAGCAGCGGATCCGCCGCAGCCCCGCCGCGTCCGTCCCCGTCCACCCGACGACCTTCGCCGACCTGGCGAAGCCGCCGGTCAGCGGGCTGCGCCTGACCTGGATGGGGCATTCGAGCGTCCTCGCAGAGATCGACGGACGCCGCGTCCTCTTCGACCCGGTGTGGGGTGAGCGCTGCTCCCCCTTCCCCTTCGCCGGGCCCAAGCGACTGCACCCGGTGCCGGTGCCGTTGGCCGCCCTGGGGCCGGTCGACGCCATCGTGATCTCCCACGACCACTACGACCACCTCGACCTGCCGACCATCAAACAGCTGGCCGGCACCGACACGGTCTTCGCCGTCCCGCTCGGCGTCGGCGCGCACCTGGAGCACTGGGGAGTCCCCGCGGACCGGCTGCGCGAGCTCGACTGGAACGAGTCCACCGAGATCGCCGGGCTGTCGCTGACCGCCACGCCGGCCCGCCACTTCTGCGGGCGCGGGCTGCGCAACGAGCAGCACACCCTGTGGGCCTCCTGGGTCGTTGCCGGTGCCGAGCACCGGATCTTCCACAGCGGTGACACCGGCTACTTCCCCGGGTTCCAGGACATCGGCGCCGAGCACGGCCCCTTCGACGCGACCATGATCCAGATCGGGGCCTATTCCGAGTACTGGCCGGACATCCACATGACCCCCGAGGAGGGCGTCCGCGCCCACCTCGACCTTCAGGGGTCCACGCCGCACGGGGTGCTGCTGCCGATCCACTGGGGGACCTTCAACCTCGCGTTCCACCCCTGGGCGGAGCCGGGCGAGTGGACCCTGGACGCCGCGGCGGAAGCGGAGCAGCCCGTGGCCGTTCCCCGGCCGGGCGAGCCGTTCGAGCCGGGCGGCGTCCTCCCCACCGACCCGTGGTGGCGCCCGGTGGCCCGCCCGATGGACCGGCCGTGGCGGCAGCCCGCGACGGCCGCGACGGCCGGGGCGGCCGCGACGGCCGGGGCGGCCGCGACGGCCGGGGCGGCCGCGACGGCCGGGGCGGCCGGGGCGGACG
>NZ_JBHWJJ010000038.1:0-33291 GCF_042732005.1 Streptomyces sp. NPDC059851
TAAGCCTTTCAGCGCCGATGGTACTGCAGGGGGGACCCTGTGGGAGAGTAGGACGCCGCCGAACAATCATTGCGGGAAGCCCCGCACCAGCCCCTCCTGGGGGTTCGGTGCGGGGCTTTTCTGCGTTCACGGGCAAGCCCGTAACGCGCCTACCAATCGGCGGGATAGCTCTTGAGGCTGCTCGTGTCGAGTGTCCAACGGCCGGCGGTCACCGTGTCGCCGAAGGCGTAGGGCACTTCCTTGCGGTAGCGGATGCCGTCGGGGCCGTGTGAGGGGTCACTGTGCACGGTGACCGTCTTCTTGTCCTTGCGGGGGTCCACGACCACGTACAGCGGCACCCCCATCTTCGGGTAGTCGTGGAGCTTGTCACGGACGTCGGTGAGGGAGTTCGTACGGGAGACGACCTCGATGACCAGCAGCACGTCGCGAGAGTTGATGACCCGTGCGGTGTCGTCCGCGTCCTCCTCCGCGATGACCATGAGGTCAGGAACCTTCGTGAGACCCGTCTCGGGGTCGCCCATGTTCGTGTCATTGAGGGCGATGACCTCGGGAGCCTGAGCTTCGATCTGGCGGCGCAGTCGTACGACGTTGAGGCCGTGGGGAGCCGTGGGGCTCATCATCGTCAGGAAGATTTGCCCCTCGGTGGTCTGCACCTTCCACTGGTCTTCCTGGTGCTCGGCAAGTTCTGCGAGCTGCTCCGCGAAGTCGTGCAGTCGGCGCATCTGATCGGGGGTGAGGTCGCCCATGATCTCCTCCTGGTTGCTGCCCGACCACCAGCCTATCCAGCCGGCCAGGGGCATGTGCTTACGTTGTCGCATGGGCTACGACCTCATCATCTTCGACAACGACGGCGTGCTGGTGGACAGTGAGCCGGTTGCCAACAGCATCCTGGCCGGGTACTTGACCGAGGTGGGGCACCCGACCAGTTACGAGGACTCGATCCGCGACTACATGGGCGCCGCCGTGCACCGGGTGCACGACCTCGTCCTGGAGCGGACCGGGCAGCGGCTGCCCGCCGACTTCGACGAGACCCTGCACGCGCGGACGTTCGCCGCGTTCGAGCGTGAACTCGTGCCCGTCGCAGGCGTCGTCGACGTGCTCCGGGCCCTCACCGGACAGCGCGTCCCCTACTGCCTGGCCTCCTCCGGCAGCCACGAGCGGATCCGCGTCGGGCACCGGGCCGCCGGACTCACCCGGTGGTTCGGCGACGAGGTCATCTTCAGCGCCCAGGACGTCGGCCGGGGCAAGCCCGCCCCCGACCTGTTCCTGCACGCCGCCCGCAGCATGGGCGTCGAGCCGGCGCGGTGCGCCGTCGTCGAGGACAGCCCGCGCGGGGTCCAGGCCGCGCTCGCCGCCGGTATGGACGTGTACGCCTTCACCGGCATGATGCCCGTCGAGCGGCTCGCCGGGGCCACCGCGCACTTCGCGGACATGAAGGAGCTGCCCGGGCTGCTCGAACTGCCGGTGTAGCGCCCGCGGCCCCGCCGTCAGCTCGTCAGGGCCCGGACCGCGTGGCATGCCCGTGCGTCCGCAGCAGAAATGCGCCAGATACGGTGTCCCGCATGAGCAGCCGCGGGTTGTTGATGTGGGACGAGGCGGTCACGGGGTACGACTTCGGGCCGAGCCATCCGATGGATCCGGTGCGCCTGGCACTGACCATGGGCTTGGTACGGGCCTTCGGGCTGGACCGCGAGGTGGAGGTGCGGTCGGCCCCGGCGGCCGGCGACTCCACACTGAGGCTCGTGCACCGGGAGGACTACGTCGCCGCCGTCCGCGAGGTGTCCGCCGCCCCGGGGGCCGCAGACGGCTCCTACGGGCTCGGCACCGTCGACGATCCGGCCTTCCACGGGATCCACGAGGCGTCCGCGCTGATCGCCGGCCAGTCCGTGGCGGCCGCGGAGGCGATCTGGCGCGGCGAGGCCGAGCACGCGGTGAACTTCGCCGGCGGGCTGCACCACGCGATGCCCGGCGGGGCCTCCGGCTTCTGCGTGTACAACGACGCGGCCCTCGCGGTCGCCCGGCTGCTGGAGCTCGGCGCGGAGCGGGTCGCGTACGTGGACGTGGACGTGCACCACGGCGACGGGGTGCAGGAGGTGTTCTGGGACGACCCGCGGGTGCTGACGGTCTCCCTGCACGAGCACCCCGCCACCCTGTTCCCGCAGACCGGCTGGCCGCAGGAGACCGGCGGCCCCGCCGCCGAGGGGTCGGCGGCGAACGTGGCGCTGCCCGCCGGGACCGGTGACGAGGGCTGGCTGCGCGCGTTCCACGCGACGGTGCCCGAGCTGCTGGCGGACTTCCGGCCGCAGGTCCTGGTGACCCAGCACGGGGCCGACACGCACTTCGAGGACCCGCTCGCACACCTCGCCGTGTCGCTGGACGCGCAGCGGGCCGTGCAGGAGTCCTGCCACCGGCTCGCGCACGAGCACGCCGGCGGCAAGTGGCTGGCGCTGGGCGGCGGCGGGTACGCGGTCGTGGACGTCGTCCCGCGGTCGTGGACCCACCTGGTGGGGATCGCGGCGCACCGGCCGGTCGACCCGGAGTCGGCCGTGCCGGCGTCCTGGCGGGACGAGGTGTACGCACGGACGCGGCAGCTCGCGCCGGGCCGGATGACGGACGGGCGGACGGTCGCGTGGCGGGAGTGGGAGGCGGGCTACGACCCGGCCGACCGGGTCGACCAGGCGGTCCTGGCCACGCGGCGGACGGTGTTCCCGCTGCGCGGCATGCTCGTGTAGCGGCCGGCGGGGCCGCCGCGTAGTCTGCCGCATCGTTACGCCAACTGTGCGGCCCTCGGCCGGTATTGATGACCCGGCAGATGGGTTGCGGCAGCATCGGAGCGTGTTGAGCACCGGCGCGCTGCGTGCGCATCTGCTGGCAGCCCGTCTGGCCGGGCCCGTCGCCACGTCCCGGGAGGAGAGCCTGCGCAGCTACCGGCTGTTCGCGGCCCGGGACCCGCGCGTACTGCTGGGACTGGATCCGGAACGCCGCTGGGACGAGGGCGACCTGCTGAGGCTGATGGCGCAGAAGTGCGGGGTCTCGGCGGATCCCGCGCACGTCAGCGGGCCCGACGTGATCGATCCGGAGCGGACGCTCGCCGCGTTACGGGCCTTCGCGGAGCGGCTGAGGGCGGCTGCCGCGGCGCGGGCGCCCGTACTGTTCGGCACCGGTCACCCCCACCGTCTCCTGGACTTCTACGCCAGTTTGGCGCGGGCGATGTCGGCGGTCGGCTGTGATGTCCTCACACCGGCGCAGGGGGTGAGTGTCGACATGGCGACCCGGTTCGGGGTACGCCCGCACAACCTCGATTACGTACGGGGGGTCGCGCTGGTGCGAGGGCCCGGCGCGCGGCCCCCCGGCAGTGCCACCGGCGCGCACACCCATTCACCCCTGCCGGTTCGGATCGCGCTGGGCGCGCTCGCGGAGGCCGGCGGGCCGCTGCCGGAATTGGTCGTCGGGGACCACGGATGGGTCTGCGGTGCAGGTCAGCTGGGTGTGGAAGCCATCGGGCTGGCGGATACGGACGACCCGGCGCTGTTCGTCGGCGAGGCGGAGGGGCGCGTATCAGTCGCGGTTCCGCTTGATGATGCGGTGCGCGCGGACTACTACCGGCCGCTCACACGGTATCTACTGGACCGGGCGCGCCTGCCGGGCGCGCAGGAGTGGCCGTAGCTCCTCTTCCCCACTCGTATCACACGCCCCTACTCTGGGGAGTGAGCGTGCGACGACGAGGAGTAACCGGAGGGGAAGCCGGTGCCCGTCATGCGCGGAAGGTCAAGGTGTGTCATGGCTGCTGGCGAGAGGCCTCTCAGTGAGGTTCAGTTCCTGACCGTGGCGGAGGTCGCCTCGGTGATGCGAGTGTCGAAGATGACCGTGTACCGGCTGGTGCACAACGGTCATCTGCCCGCAATCCGGGTGGGCCGGTCCTTCCGGGTCCCCGAGAACGCGGTCCACGAGTACCTCCGAGAGTCCTATGTGGGGGTGGAGTCGGCCTGAGAGTGGGGCCCGCGACACCTTCGGGTCACTTTGAGGACGGCTCGGATTACAAGCTCCGAGCTCGGGCGGGTAGGCTAGGCCGACGTAGGTCGTGTGGGCCCAGACGCCCCGCACCGATCCCCGCGGGCGCGGGGATGTTCCGAGAAGTGAGCGAGGGTAGTCGTGGGCTCTGTTATCAAGAAGCGGCGCAAGCGGATGGCGAAGAAGAAGCACCGCAAGCTGCTCAAGCGCACCCGCGTCCAGCGTCGTAACAAGAAGTAAACGGCAGCTGTACGTGTTCTCCGCAGCCCCTCCACCATCCTTGGTGGAGGGGCTGTGGTGTAGCCGGGACGGGCGGGGACGACGAGGGAGGCGCTGAGCTCGTGGGGAAGGTCGTGCTCGTGACCGGGGCTGCCCGGCAGTTGGGGGGCCGCTTCGTGCGGCGGATCCAGCGGGACCCCGGGGTCGAACGGGTGATTGCGGTCGATGCGACTCCGCCGCCGCGCAGTCTGGGGTCGGCCGAGTTCGTCCGTACGGACATCAGGCAGGGCTCGATCGCCCGGGTCCTCGCCGAGCACGCCGTGGACACGGTGGTCCACCTGGCGGTCACCGGGGGCAGCGCGGGCACCGGCGGCACGGGCAGCGCCGTCAAGGAGACCAATGTCATCGGGACGATGCAGCTGCTGGGCGCCTGTCAGAAGTCCCCGACGGTACGCCGCCTGGTCGTGAAGTCCAGTACGAGCGTGTACGGGGGCGCACCGCGGGATCCGGCCGTTTTCGCGGAGACCACGCACCCCAAGACGCAGCCGCCGGGCGGTTTCCCCAAGGACGCCGCCGAGGTCGAGTCGTACGTACGGGGCTTCGCGCGCCGGCGGCCCGACGTTGCCGTGTGCGTGCTGCGGTTCGCGAACATCCTGGGGCCGCACGCGGATTCCGCGCTCGCCGAGTACTTCTCCATGTCCGTCCTGCCGACCGTGTTCGGCTACGACCCGCGGTTGCAGTTCGTCCACGAGGAGGACGTGCTGGAGGTGCTGCGGATGGCGGCGCAGGAGCCGCGGCGCGGCACGCTCAACAGCGGCACGTTCAACATCGCCGGGGACGGCGTCCTGCTGCTGTCGCAGTGCGCGCGGCGGCTGGGGCGGCCGACGGTGCCGTTGGCGCTGCCCGCGGTCACGTGGGTGGGGGCGGCACTGCGGGCGGTGGGCGTCACGGAGTTCTCACCCGAGCAGATCAGACTCCTCACGTACGGGCGGGTCGTGGAGACCACGCAGATGCGGGAGGTGCTGGGATTCAAACCCATGTACACGACCGCCGAGACCTTCGCCGATTTCGCGCGCAGCCGGGGGAGCGGGCTGCTGCCGCCGGAGCGGGCGGGGCGGGCCGTCGACCGGGTCGCGGAGATGTTGAACGTCGGGATTGCCGGCGCCGGAGAGGGAGCGCAGCGATAGTGGCGGACGCCAAGGTCATTCCGTTCGACGAGGACCGGCCGCGCCGGCGGGCCGCCGGGACCCGGCGGGTACGGGCGGTGCCCGCGCCGGCCCCGGGGCCGGAGGCGGCCGTAACGGTCGCGCCGGCGGTGGAGGCCGCCGGTGGTGGCGCGGACGGGGCGGCGGGCGGGCAGGCCGGGCCGGGCGGCGGCGGGCGGCCGGCCTGGGACCGGCGGCTCGCGGGCGGGCTGGCGTTCCTGCGGCGGCGCATCACGGGGGAGTACGAGGTCGACGAGTTCGGCTACGACCGGGAGCTGACGGACCAGGTCCTGATGTCCCTGCTGCGTCCCCTGTTCGACAAGTACTTCCGGGTCGAGGTCAGGGGGATCGAGAACGTCCCGGCCGAGGGCGGCGCGCTGATCGTCGCGAACCACTCCGGGACGCTGCCGCTGGACGGGCTGATGATGCAGGTGGCGGTGCACGACCACCACCCGGCGCAGCGGCACCTGCGGCTGCTGGCGGCGGATCTGGTGTTCATGCTGCCCGTCGTCAACGAGCTGGCCCGCAAGGCCGGGCACACCTTGGCCTGCGCGGAGGACGCCCAGCGGCTGCTGGAGGCCGGGGAGCTGGTCGGGGTGATGCCCGAGGGCTTCAAGGGGATAGGGAAGCCGTTCGGGGACCGGTACCGGCTCCAGCGGTTCGGGCGGGGCGGGTTCGTGTCGACGGCGCTGCGGGCGGGCACGCCGATCGTGCCGTGCTCGATCGTCGGCGCGGAGGAGATCTACCCGATGGTCGGCAACGCGAAGACCTTGGCGCGGCTGTTGGGGATCCCGTACTTCCCGATCACGCCGACGTTCCCGTGGCTCGGGCCCCTGGGTGCCGTGCCGCTGCCGACGAAGTGGACGATCCAGTTCGGGGAGCCGATCGCGACGGACGGCTATCCGCCGGAGGCGGTTGAGGACCCGATGTTGATGTTCAACCTCACGGACGAGGTGCGGGAGCAGATCCAGCACACGCTCTACAAGCTGCTGGTGCAGCGCAGGTCCGTCTTCTTCTGACGGCTGTCCTGCGGCGGGCGCCGGAATCCGGCGCACCGAGGTGCCCGGCCCCCGAGGGGGCCGGGGCCCCCGGGGGGGGGGGCGGGGGGGGGCCGCGCAACGGGCCGCCGGGGGGGCCCGGCCCCCGGGGGGGCCGGGCACCTCGGTGGGTGGCGCCGGTCGTGCCCTAGTCGGCGTCCTCCGCCTTCAGCCCCAGGCCCGGCAGGAGGCCCGGGAGGAGCGGCGGGAGGGTGATCTCCGGGTGCGCCGCTTCCGGAGAGGAGGACGGGGCAGCGGGGCTCTGGCCCGTGGGCGGCTGGAGCAGGTCGCCCGCGCCGCCGAGGAGGCCGCCGCCGGGGGCCGGGGACGGCTTTCCTGCGCTGGGTGGTGCGGCCGGAGCAGGGCTGGCCGCGGGTGCGCTGGCGCCCGCCCCGGGCGCGGAGTGCTGCTGCCCGGACGGGGCGCTCGGCTGCGGGGGTGCGCCGCCCGTGCCCCGGCTCGGCTCCGGGGGCTTCGGGAGCAGGCCCTGCAGCGGCGCCACGTCATCGTCTATGGCCTGGAACACCGACTCGACCTCGCCGCTCACGTCGGTGAGCTGGGCGGGGAGTTGCTCGCGCAGCTTGCCCCACGCATTGCGGTGGGAGCGGGAGAACGTGGACAGCGTTTGGATCGGGCCGAGCGAGCCGTCCTTCTCGTAGGCCGCCTGGAGCAGCCGGTGGCCCTCTGCCGCGTCGTGCTTCATGCCGGCGAGGGCACGGCGGATGGCTCCCAGGGATTCGTGGTCGAGCGCGCCCGAGCGGCCGCGCTCCATGAGTCTGCGGGCCTCGAACAGACGGTTGGACGCCTGGTCGAGGTACAGCTCGCCCCGGTCGGCGTCCGCGTCGGCCATGCCCAGCTTCAGGTCCTCCATGCCCCGTTTGACGGGGTAGAGGGCATCACCGGGCAGGGCGTCCGTGCTGGCAGCGGCCACCCCGCTGAAGGCCCCCGCGGCCACACCCACGGTGAGGCCGCCTGCTGCGATGCCCTTGGACCAGCGGGAGCGGGGCCGCAATTTCCGGAGCGGTGTCGCCCGGTGGGCGCCGCGGCCGGCCCGCTGCTCGGGCAACTGAGGGTCCGCGGCGGCTCCGCCTCCGGCCCTCTCTTCCATCACCATGGCCTCCATGGCGGCCACGAGCTGTGCTCGCTGCACCACTTTGACCTCGGGGTCCAGCACCGGGCGCGGCAGATCGCCGAGCGCGCTCGCCAGGGCCAACAACCGTTCGTGGTCGGCAGATTCGGCAGGTGCCTCGGACTGCTCGGCCGCCGGGTCCCGTTCGGAAAGGTCGGACGCTGGGTTCCGATCCTCCAGGGCCTGGGCGAAGGCGTTCGCCCGCCGGTGCGGAGTCACGTTCGCGATCACTGGCGGCACCTCCTCTCGTCATGACGATCGACTCCCCAAGGTGTCCGGAAGGTTGCCTTCCTTGAGCACGTCCACCCATTCGAGTGAGCGGCTTTCGGCAGGGCGTGTCCAAAGGGAGCCTGCATCCCGCACAACGAGCGGCGCGGCAGTTGGGTTACGGACGAAGGATGATCGGACCACAGCGTCATCGAGGGGTCACCGGTTGTGTGGATGGTGCGACGGTCGGGAGGGGTGGGGGGAGGGAGCACTGAGGACGGGCGGACGGGCCGCGGGGCGGCTCAGCGGGCGTCGTCGGGAAGCAGGCGGGCCAGCGTGCGCACCGCCCGGTACTGGAGGGTCTTGATGGCGCCCTCGTTCTTCCCCATGACCCTGGCGGTCTCGGCGACCGACAGGCCCTGCAGGAAGCGGAGGGTCACGCATTCCTGCTGCTGGGGGTTGAGCTTGCGCACGGCTTCCAGCAGGGCCGCGTTGGAGAGGGACTCCAGGACCGATTCCTCGGGGGACCGTTCCACCTCGTTGGCGTCCAGCATCTCGCCCGTGGTCACTTCGAGGCGGAAGCGGCTGGACTTGAAGTGGTCGGCGACCAGGTTGCGGGCGATGGTCACCAGCCAGGCCCCGAAGTCCCGGCCCTGCCAGGTGAAGGTGGAGATGCGGCGCAGCGCGCGCAGGAAGGTCTCGCTGGTGAGGTCCTCCGCGGTCGCCTTGCCGCCGACGCGGTAGTAGATGTACCGGTAGACCGTGTCGTTGTACTGGTCGTAGAGCCGCCCGAAGGCCTCGGCCTCCCCGGCCTGGGCTCGTTCGACCAGGTCCATCATGCGGGCCTGGTCGCTGTCCGCGGTGGGGCGGCGCGCGGCCGGTGCGCTCGTGCCGGTCGCGGTGCCGCCCGTGCGACCGCGTCTGCCCACCGTCGCTCCGCCGTCGGCCAGGGCATAGCAAGGACCGGCCGGGCCGAGGCCGGCGGCGAAGGCGGGGACGGCGTACGCGGTGGGGACGAAGCCGCGCAGGTGGCCGAGGACCGTTGCGCGCAGCGTAGCCAGGCCCGAGGCGTCAACCCCGACAGGTGGGTACACGGGACTCCCAGAGGCAGAGCTTCCATCACGTGCAGTGCGAGGCCGTTCACCCGTCGTGGCGACAGATGGGCGGCGGCATGCGTCTGAGGAGAATAACGCTTCGTACAGGCAGGACTACACCCAGTTGCTCAAATCATCGATTCCGACACTTCTGTTGCGTGTCGAAGGCGTTTTCGGTCGCAATTGGTGATCGGTTACTGATCACTTCGAGACTCGGAATGGGCGGTTCCGCGCTGGCTCGCGACCGGGTCGGGCATGCGTGCGTGCCCTCCCGCA
This sequence comes from Streptomyces sp. NPDC059851, assembly GCF_042732005.1. Lineage (NCBI taxonomy): Bacteria > Bacillati > Actinomycetota > Actinomycetes > Kitasatosporales > Streptomycetaceae > Streptomyces > Streptomyces sp. NPDC059851. The sequence continues at coordinate 9,179 of NZ_JBHWJJ010000038.1, forward strand.
GCCGCGGGTAAGGGTGTGGGAATGTCCGCCGGGCTGCGGACGCGGAACCGCCCGGAGCGCGGCCGGGGCGGATGGGGGCCTGCTCCGGTGCAGGCGGCGGCCCCAACCCGGGGCCGTGCCCGCCTACTTGCGGCGGCGGTGCAGGGCGATGGCGGCGGCCGCGCCGCCCGCGATCGCGCCCACTCCGGCGGCTGCCGGGACGCCGACCTTCACGGCCTTGCGGCCGGTCCGATAGTCGCGCAGCCGCCAGTCGTGCTCCCGGGCATGCTTGCGCAGTTTTGTGTCGGGATTGATCGCGTACGGATGCCCGACCAGTGACAGCATCGGAATGTCGTTGTGCGAATCGGAGTACGCCGCGCAGCGCGCGAGGTCGAGGCCCTCGGCTCCGGCCAGCGCACGGACCGCCTCCGCCTTCGCGGGGCCGTGCAGGGGCTCGCCGACGAGGCGGCCGGTGTAGACGCCGTCGACGGACTCGGCGACCGTGCCCAGCGCTCCGGTCAGGCCGAGCCGGCGGGCGATGATCGTCGCGGTCTCGACCGGGGCGGCCGTGACGAGCCAGACCTTCTGTCCGGCGTCGAGGTGGGCCTGGGCGAGGGCGCGGGTGCCCGGCCAGATCCGCTCGGCCATGTACTCGTCGTAGATCTCCTCGCCGATCGCCATGAGCTCGCTGACCCGGTGGCCCTTGACGATGGACAGGGCGCTGTCGCGGGCGTCCTGCATGTGCTCGGGGTCCTCGACCCCGGCGAGCCGGAACCACGCCTGCTGCCAGGCGAAGCGGGCGAGCTCGCGGCGGCGGAAGAACTCCCGCTTGTACAGGCCCCGGCCGAAGTGGAAGATCGCCGCGCCCTGCATGACGGTGTTGTCGAGGTCGAAGAAGGCGGCGGCGAGGTCGTCGCCCGCGACCGGGAAGGCGGGTTCGGGGGCCGGGGGCGCCTCTTCGGCGAGGGGCCGGGGTGCAGCTTCCGCTTCGAGGACCTGTGCGGTCTTGCGGGCGGCCTCGGCCGAGGCCTCGCCTGCCAGCACGCTCCGCGCGGTGGCGGAGCGCCTACGGGGGGTGAGCCATCCCAGAGCGGCCATGACGCGAGCATAGCCATTGTGTTCGGGAGTTCCCGAACCGCGGCGGTGCCGGGCGCGTGAACTCTTCGGTGCCCGGGCGTGACGGGCGGGCGCGGGAGAATGGGGCGCATGAGCCCTTTGCTGCGCCGCAAGGAAAAGAAGAGTCCCGCCGAGCGGATGGTCACCCTCGTCGGGAAGCCCGGCTGCCATCTGTGCGACGACGCCGAGGCGGTGATCGAGAAGGTGTGCGCCGAAGTCGGGGCGCGGTGGGAGAAGAAGGACATCACGCAGGACGAGGAGCTCTACCGGCGGCACTGGGAGCAGATCCCCGTGGTGCTGATCGACGGGGAGCAGCACACCTTCTGGAGGGTGAACCCGGACCGGCTGCGCCGGGCGTTGCAGGGGTGACCGTCCGGCCGGTTACCATCGTGGGCGATTTGTGGGGTCTCGGGGGCGTATTGATGAGGAGTGTGCACCGTTTTGCCCCCTACGGGATTTGAACGGGTTCGGTGTGTTGTGGGCCCCTGCCCCCTCCACCCGGACCGCGTGACCCCGGTCACTTTGGTCGGACAAAGCGGACACAATCTTTGTGCACGCGTTCACAAAGACATAGCCTGCTGTCGACGGGGCGGTCCAGGGACGAGTGACCGCCTTCAGCCCCGCTCATCCCGCAGGAGCATCGTGGCAACTGGCCGAACTCACCGACCGGCGACCCGCAGCCGAGGTATCCCCGAGGCCACCGTCGCCCGGCTTCCGCTGTACCTGCGCGCCCTCACCGCGCTCTCCGAGCGTTCGGTGCCCACGGTGTCCTCCGAGGAGCTGGCGGCGGCCGCCGGAGTCAACTCCGCGAAGCTCCGCAAGGACTTCTCCTACCTGGGCTCCTACGGCACCCGCGGCGTCGGCTACGACGTCGAATACCTCGTCTACCAGATCTCCCGCGAGCTCGGCCTGACCCAGGACTGGCCCGTCGTCATCGTCGGCATCGGCAACCTCGGCGCGGCCCTCGCCAACTACGGCGGCTTCGCCTCCCGAGGCTTCCGGGTCGCCGCCCTCATCGACGCGGACCCGGCCATGGCCGGCAAGCCGGTCGCCGGCATGCCCGTCCAGCACACCGACGACCTGGAGAAGATCATCCGGGAGAACGGCGTCTCCATCGGTGTCATCGCGACCCCGGCCGGCGCCGCCCAGCAGGTCAGCGAGCGACTCATCGCCGCCGGCGTCACCTCCATCCTGAACTTCGCGCCGACCGTGCTCTCCGTGCCCGACGGCGTCGACGTCCGCAAGGTCGACCTGTCGATCGAGCTGCAGATCCTGGCCTTCCACGAGCAGCGCAAGGCCGGCGAGGAGCCGGGCACCGGCGCGGCCGCCGGCCCGGGCACCGTTCCCGCCGCCCCCGCAGCCGACCAGACCGCCGCCGACCGGGCCCCCCACGCCGCCGCCCCTGCCGCCGGCACCCGCAAGAGCGGCCCCGACGGCGACGTCCCGGCGGTGATGCCGGCATGAGTCTGCTCGTCGTAGGCCTGAGCCACCGCAGCGCCCCCGTCAGCGTCCTGGAGCGCGCCGCGCTGTCCGCCGACGCCAAGGTCAAGCTGCTCCACGACACCCTCGCCGCGGAGCCCGCGACCGAGGCCGCCGTCCTCGCCACCTGCAACCGCATCGAGCTCTACGCCGACGTCGACAAGTTCCACGCCGGCGTCGCCGAGCTGTCCACGCTGCTGGCCCAGCACAGCGGGGTCGCCCTGGAGGAGCTCACCCCCTACCTGTACGTGCACTACGAGGACCGCGCCGTCCACCACCTCTTCTCGGTGGCGTGCGGACTGGACTCGATGGTGGTCGGCGAGGGCCAGATCCTCGGCCAGATCAAGGACGCCCTGGCCCTCGGTCAGGAGCTCCACACGGCCGGCCGCCTCATCAACGACCTGTTCCAGCAGGCGCTGCGGGTCGGCAAGCGGGCCCACTCCGAGACCGGCATCGACCGCGCCGGGCAGTCCCTCGTCACCTTCGGCCTGGAGCAGCTGACCGCCGGACGCGAGACCGTCGAGGCCTGGGCCGCGGGCAAGCGCGCCCTCGTGATCGGCGCCGGCTCGATGTCCTCGCTGGCCGCCGCCACCCTCGCACGCGCCGGTGTCGCCGAGATCGTCGTCGCGAACAGGACCGCGGAACGCGCGGACCGTTTGGCCGAGATTCTGGTTGCCTCAGGCACTGGGGTGGCCGCCCGGGCCGTACCCATGACCAAGGTCGCCGGCGAACTGACACGAGTCGACGTCGTCGTCTCCTGCACCGGCGCCACCGGACTGGTCCTGACCGGCGAGGACATCGCCGCGGCCCTCGCGGACGGCGGCCCGGCCGGCCTCCTCCCCGAGCAGGCCGCCCCCACCTCCGCCCCGACCGCCGGGCACGCCCCTGCCGGGCCGGCCGTCGCCGGGCTCGACCCCGAGGTCGTGGCCCGCCTCGCCGCCGTCGCCGCCGCCGGAGGCCGCCTCGCCGACGCCGGGGGCGCCCGTACCATCACCGCCGCCGGCGCCACCGGCCCCGGCACCGACGGCTGCCCCCTCGACGCCCCGGCCCCCGCCGGACGCGCCGCACTCACCGGAGTCGACGCCAACGCCCTCGAACTGCACGGCACCTGGGCCGACCAGGGCGAGGCCGCCGCCCAGCGGCAGCCCCGCCGCGGCACCCGCAGCCACGCCGACGGCACGCCCGTACGGCTGGCCCTGCTGGACCTGGCCATGCCCCGCGACATCGACGCCGCCGTGCACCGCCTCCCCGGCGTCCGCCTGGTCGACATCGAATCCCTCGCCGAAGCCGCCGCAGACGCGCCCATGGCCGCCGACGTCGACGCCGTCCGCGGCATCGTCGCCGACGAGGTCGCCGCGTTCGGCGCCGCCCAGCGCGCCGCGCACATCACCCCGACCGTCGTCGCCCTGCGCGCGATGGCCGCCGAGGTCGTGGCCATGGAGGTCGCGCGCCTCGACGGACGCCTGCCCGAGCTCGACGGACGGCAGCGGGCCGAGGTCACCCAGACCGTCCGCCGCGTCGTCGACAAGCTCCTGCACGCGCCGACCGTCCGCGTCAAGCAGCTCGCCAGCGAGCCCGGCGGCGCCGGGTACGCCGAAGCGCTGCGCGAACTCTTCGACCTCGACCCGCAGACGGTGGCCTCCGTCAGCCGGGCCGACGCGGCCGGCACACCCGGCGCGACCGCCGCAGCAGGCGCAGCCGGCACGGCAGACCAGAACCACGACTCAGGACGGGCATCATGAATTCACGTTCCGACCAGCCCCTCCGGCTCGGCACGCGGCGCAGCAAGCTGGCCATGTCCCAGTCCGGCCACGTCGCCGACGCCGTACGGGAGATCACCGGCCGCCCCGTCGAGCTCGTGGAGATCACCACGTACGGCGACGTGTCCCGCGAGCACCTCGCGCAGATCGGCGGCACGGGCGTGTTCGTCACCGCCCTGCGCGACGCCCTGCTCCGCGGCGAGGTCGACTTCGCCGTCCACTCGCTCAAGGACCTGCCGACGGCCCAGCCCGAGGACCTCGTGATCGCGGCCATGCCGCCGCGCGAGGACCCGCGCGACGCCCTCGTCGCCCGCGACGGCCTGACCTTCGAGCAGCTGCCCGACGGAGCCCGCATCGGCACCGGTTCGCCGCGCCGCACCGCACAGCTCAACCACCACGCGCGCGCCCTCGGCAAGCGCATCGAGACCGTCGCCATTCGGGGGAACGTCGACACCCGCATCGGTTACGTCCGCAGTGGAGAGCTCGACGCCGTCGTGCTCGCCGCCGCCGGCCTCAACCGGATCGGCCGCAGCGCCGAAGTGACCGAATACCTGCCGGTCGACAGCGTGCTGCCCGCCCCCGGCCAGGGCGCCCTGGCCGTGGAGTGCCTCGCGTCCGACGCGGACCTCATCGCGGCCCTCGGCCGGCTCGACGACCCGCACACCCGGGCCGCCGTGACCGCCGAGCGGTCCCTGCTCGCCGCCCTGGAAGCCGGCTGCAGCGCCCCCGTGGGCGCCCTCGCCGACCTTCCCCCACTCTCGGCTCCGCTCGACCGGGGGGACCCCCAGGCCGACGGGGAGATTGTCAATGAAATGCGCCTGCGCGGCGTCGTCGGAACCCTCGACGGCGCAACGCTCGTGCAGCTGTCCACCACCGGTCCCGTGCCCCAGTCGTACGACGAGGCCATGGCGCTCGGCCGCGAACTCGCGGACGAGATGCTGGCGAAGGGCGCGGCCGGTCTGATGGGGGAGCGATCCCTTTGAACCCCTCACGTCCGACCACCTCCGCTCTTCCGGTTGCCGCCGCGGGCCACGGGCACGTCACCTTCCTCGGCGCCGGACCCGGCGACCCGGGTCTGCTGACGCTGCGCGCCGTCGAGGCGCTCGCCGCCGCCGACGTACTGATCGCGGAGCCCGAGGTGCTCGAGGTCGTCCGCACGCACGCGCGCGCCGGAGTGGACACGCCACAGCTGACGATCGCTGACGAGGCGTCAGCAGCCGCCGGCGTACCGGTGATCCGGGACGCGGCCAATCTTGTCATGGAGGCAGCGCGCTCCGGCAGGCGGGTCGTGCGTGCCGTCACCGGCGACCCCGGACTCGACGGCAACGCCGCCTCCGAGATGCTCGCCTGCGCCACCGACGGCATCCCCTTCGAGGTGGTGCCCGGTGTCGCGACCGCCGTCGGCGTACCCGCCTACGCGGGCGTGCCGCTGCGCGGCGAGCAGGGCACCGACGTGCGTTTCGTGGACGCCCGCAACGCCTCCGCGCGCTGCTGGAGCGAGGTCGGCGCCAGCACCGGCACCGTGGTCGTCTCCGCCACGCTGGAGACCGTTCCCGCCGCGTGCGCCGAGCTGGTCTCCGCCGGACGCGGGGCCGACACCCCGCTGACGGTGACCGTCGCCGGCACGACGACCCGGCAACGGACCTGGAACGCCACGCTCGGCACCATCGCGCAGGTGTTCAAGCAGGGCAAGATCCTCCCCTCGCCCGAGGGCGGCCGCCCCGTCATAGCCGTGGTCGGTGAGCCCGGCGCCGCCGCCGCGCGGCGCGAGGAGCTGGCCTGGTTCGAGTCGAAGCCGCTGTTCGGCTGGCGGGTGCTCGTACCGCGCACCAAGGAGCAGGCCGCTTCGCTCTCCGACCAGCTGCGTTCGTACGGCGCGGTCCCGCACGAGGTGCCGACCATCGCCGTGGAGCCGCCGCGCACCCCGCAGCAGATGGAGCGCGCGGTCAAGGGCCTGGTGACGGGCCGCTACGAATGGATCGCCTTCACCTCGGTCAACGCGGTCAAGGCGGTGCGCGAGAAGTTCGAGGAGTACGGGCTCGACGCCCGGGCCTTCGCGGGCATCAAGGTCGCGGCGGTCGGCGAGCAGACCGCAGCCGCGCTGGTCGAGTTCGGCGTCAAGCCGGACCTGGTGCCGAGCGGGGAGCAGTCCGCGGCCGGGCTGCTGGAGGACTGGCCGCCGTACGACCCGGTCTTCGACCCCATCGACCGCGTCTTCCTGCCGCGCGCCGACATCGCGACGGAGACCCTCGTCGCGGGCCTGATAGAGCTCGGGTGGGAGGTCGACGACGTCACCGCCTACCGGACCGTGCGGGCCTCGCCGCCGCCGGCGGACACCCGCGAGGCGATCAAGGGCGGTGGCTTCGACGCCGTGCTCTTCACGTCCAGCTCGACCGTCCGCAACCTGGTCGGCATCGCGGGCAAGCCGCACAACGTGACCGTGATCGCCTGTATCGGGCCGGCGACGGCGAAGACGGCCGAGGAGCACGGGCTCCGGGTCGACGTCCTGTCGCCGGAGCCGAGCGTCAGCAAGCTGGCCGAGGCCCTCGCCGAGTACGGCGCGGCCCGCCGCGAGGCGGCCCGGGAAGCCGGCGAGACCGTCTCCCGGCCGAGCGAGCGCCGTCCGGGCGCCCGCCGCCGGCGGACCACCTGACGGACGGCGGACAGCCGACGCGGACGCGGACAGCTGAGGGCCCGGGGGCTTTGCCCCCGGGCCCTTTGCCGTACGTACGCAGCGCGATCTGAGTAGGTGAGCGGATCCCCGGGGCCCGGCGGCCCGGTTGACTGGTCTCATGACCGACCCGATCCACCCGGCCGACCTGACGGACCCGGCCGCGCAGGCTGTCCCGGCTGCGCAGGCTGTCCCGGCCGAGCCGGCTGCCCCGGCCGAGCCCGACGAGGACCGCCGGGCCCACGTGGCCCCGCTCGTGTCCAGCCTGCTGACGCTGCCGCTGACCGTCCTGTCGATGCTGTTCGCGAGCCTGTCCCCGATGGCCTGCGACTCCTGCACCTCGGAGGCCGCCCGCGCCTTCGACGCCAGCTTCGACCTCGCCTGGTCGGTGTTCCGCGTGGGGACGGCGGGAGTGCTGGCGCTGCTGGTGTGGTGCTGGGCCCTGCCGCGGCGCAGGGCCTACGCCGACCGGCGGCTCGCGATCGCCCTCGCCGCACCCGTGCTGGCGCTACTGAACACCGTGGTGTTCTGGCTGCTGCTCGACGTGGCGTAGGTGGCCGACCGGCGGGCCCTAGGCTGGTGCCGACTGCTGTCGAAGCTCGAAGAGGCGACTGAAGATGAGCGCGTACGGATCCTTCCCCGGCTCCCGGCCCCGCCGGCTGCGCACCACCCCGGCGATGCGGCGGATGGTCGCGGAAACCCGGCTGCACCCCTCGGACCTGATCCTCCCGGCGTTCGTCCGGGAAGGCATCAGCGAGCCGCTGCCGATCTCGGCGATGCCGGGCGTCGTCCAACACACCCGGGACACGCTGCGGAAGGCCGCCGTCGAGGCGGTCGAGGCCGGCGTCGCCGGGATCATGCTGTTCGGCGTTCCTGCGGACGAGAACAAGGACGCGCTGGGCACGGCCGGCACCGAGCCGGACGGCATCCTCCAGGTCGCCATCCGCGACGTGAAGGCCGAGGTCGGCGACGACCTCGTCATCATGTCGGACCTCTGCCTCGACGAGTACACCGACCACGGGCACTGCGGCGTCCTCGACGCACAGGGCCGCGTCGACAACGACGCGACGCTGGAGCGGTACGCCGAGATGGCACAGGTACAGGCCGACGCCGGCGTGCACGTGGTCGGACCGAGCGGGATGATGGACGGCCAGGTCGGCGTGATCCGCGACGCCCTCGACGAGACCGGGCACGAGGACGTGTCCATCCTGGCCTACACGGCGAAGTACTCGTCGGCGTTCTACGGGCCGTTCCGCGAGGCCGTCGCCTCCAGCCTGCAGGGCGACCGCAAGACCTACCAGCAGGACCCGGCCAACGCCCGGGAGTCCCTGCGGGAACTGGCGCTCGACCTTGAAGAGGGCGCCGACATGGTCATGGTCAAGCCGGCCGGACCCTACCTGGACATCCTCCACCGGGTCGCGCAGGCCGTGGACGTGCCGGTGGCCGCGTACCAGATCAGCGGCGAGTACGCGATGATCGAAGCGGCCGCGGAGAAGGGCTGGATCGAGCGGGACCGGGCCGTCCTGGAGACGCTGACGGGCATCAAGCGCGCCGGCGCCGACACGATCCTCACCTACTGGGCCACCGAGGTCGCCGGCTGGCTCCGCAACGAGCGCTGAGCGTTCCGTATCTGCGTGGGGAAGCCCCCGTCCCCTTCCGTCAGGGCGGTTTGGCGGTTTCTAGGGGACGGGGGCTTCCCGTTGCCCTGCTGTCACGCAGCCGGGTCAGTGCTTCCGGCCGGAGCTCTTCTTCTCCTGCTTCCTGAACCCCGGCCAGAGCAGCGCCCGCAGGCGGCCCTGCGGAGCGCGCAGGTCCAGCGGAAGCGCCTAACCACCCGGAGGGTGGTGAAGCCGCCGCCGCCCTCCGGACTGTCCGTCACTTGTCGGGGAAGTGCGCGAAGTCGGCGTCTGCCCGGACGCGGCCTGAGTGAGTCGGCCGCTGTCGGTGCCGGTCGGGGTGAACCTCAGCTGGGCCCGGCGACGTACGTGGAGAAGGGCCACGGCCCTTCAGGGGTGAGACTGGGCTGGCCGCCTGCGTCAGTAGCCGGCGGAGGGCGGTAGCCCGGTCGATCCCGGGCCGATCGGCCTCCGTCCCCCCCGTCCGTTCAACTTCCGTACGGAGTCAGCGGAGTGGCCAGACGCGGCTCGGCGTGCTGGGCTGCGGCCCGGTGCGCCAGCACCGCCACCAGGCCGCGGCGCGAGCCCGGGGCCGCCAGGCCCCGAACCGTTCCCGCGCTCCCTGCGCTCTGCCCATGCGGTGCAGGGTAAGGCGGGTGCGGCGCGGGGAACACGGGGTGGCGGGGAGTCCGTCAGCTCGGGTGGGCGGTCGGGCGGGAGCCGAGGGGCGGGGGTACGGCCGGGCGGGGTCGGTGGGGTGTACGGGGCTTCCCGGCCGCCCATTGTCCTCCCGGTGCGGGTCGGCCCGTAAAGGGCGCTCCTTCGTCGCGTCGCGTTGCGATGGCCTTCGGCCACCCTTGACGGGCCGACCCACCCCGGAATGCCAAAGAGCTGCCGGGAAGCCCCGAAGGATGGCCAGGGGGACGGGTCAAGGGACGTCCCCCGTCAGAGCAGCCGGCCCTCGGCTCCGCCTTGCCACGTCTCCGTGCGCCCGGGACCACCAGACCTGGCCGGTGCCGGGCCCGAAAGCCCACCGGAGGCGCGCAATTGGGGCCGCCCGGAGAGGTGACGGGCCCAACCTGCGGGAAATGTCGACCGGCAGCCCATCGAGCTGCGACAGGCGCCCCAGATCGCTACGCGCTCCTCATTCCTCTGCGGCCGGCTCCCGTTTGGGGCTGGTGTCACCTCAGATCGTCACGTGCTGCCGGTGGTTGGCGGCTGACGGCCGTCGAGGGTGCTGGAGGCGGCATTCAGTGACGGTACGAACGATGAGCCGGCGCCCGGTTTCCCGCAGCGCTGGCCAAAGGCGATGATGTTCCGTTTTCGGTGGTCTGCGGGGTGTTCGCGCCCGCTTTTCTGTGCTCGTAATGAGGCTGTGACCTGTGCATATTCAATCTCTAGGGGATGATCACTAGGGTGTCGGGGTGACTGAGACGACGCCTGGAGGCGGATTCCGGAAGAGGGCCTTGGTCCTGAACGTGGCCCTGGGACTGGTGGTCGCCGCGGTGGTCTTCTTCGTCCTGCGGCCCGCGCCTGACGAGCCCGGCGACGTGCCCAAGGCTGCCCCGTCGGCCCAGCCTTCCGTGGCGGACCGGCCCATGATCGGGCTGGCCGACGCGTTCCCGAACCAGGTGCCGGACGGCGCCGGCGGTACGTACACCAAGGTGGGCGCGGTGGTCCTGAAGTCGTGTACCGAACCCGACTCGGTCGGACCCCTTCTCGCCGACTACATAGCCCAGGGCAAGGGGTGCGTCGGCGAGCAGGTCGCGCTGTACAAGGACGCCAAGAACAACCAGTTCAACCTCGCGGTCTTCACGATGAAGGACCCCGTCGACACGGTGAAGCTGGTGACCCGGCTCGGATCGGCGCCCATGGACTACCAGGTGGGCGCTCAGGCCCCGCCGCCCGGATCGGGCCTGAAGACCCTCCCGCCGGACAGCGGGATGATCCAGTCGTTCACCGGTCAGGGGCGCGCCATGGTGGTCGGCCTGGGCCAGTGGTCGGACGGAGCCACGCGCGACTACCAGCGTCTCGTGGAGCGCCTCACCCCGCTCCTGAACGCCGTCTCGGACCGCGTCGCCCGCCACGAAACCTCCCTCTGACCCTCGCGGGTCGACACGCCGCCTCGACGCTCGACTCCTCGGCACCCTGTCGTCACGCTGTGACCGATGCAGCAGCCCGAACCTCCTCGCCGCTCGCTCGGGGCATTCCTCAGCCACCCCGGCTGGGCCGGCATCGGCGGCATCGTCGGCGTGATCGGCCTCGCGATCGCCATCGCCGTCCACGTCTCCGACGGGCCCGACACCCCGCCGACCCGGCCCGCCACGTCCACTCCCGGCCCCACCACTGCGCCGCCGCCTCCGACGACCCATGCGAAACGGTCGATCACCGGCAGCTGGTCCACCACGGGCGGAGACATCACGGTCACGGTCGAGGAAGTGGAAAAGACACCGGAGCGCGCCCTCCGCCTCCACGTGCGCGCCGTGAACCACTCCTCGTCCGGCCGGGTGCTACAGCTCTTCGGCAACTTCACGGCCGTCGACGACCAGGGGCAGGTCTACACCCCGTCGAACGAGCCCGCCGCCACCCAGTGGCCGGGCAACCTCGCACCCCACGGCTCGTTCACCGGAGTGATCGAGACCTGGGACCGCGCCCAGCCGCAGGCCACCACCCTGGCGGTCACCTTCGCCAAGGTCCGAGGCGTGCGCGCCACCACCCCGCCGGGCGGCCTCACCATCACCGACATCCCTCTTCCTGCCTGACGCTCCCCGCAGCAGCTGCGCAGCAACCGCCGTGCTTCTCGGCCCCGGACGGCGGTCGGTCGCCGAGACGAGAGGAGCGCGTAGCGATCTGGGGCGCTTCCCGGCCCCGGACGGCGGTCGGTCGCCGAGACGAGAGGAGCGCGTAGCGATCTGGGGCGTCTGCCGGGCCGCGATGGGGCTCTCGTCAACATTCCGCGCGGGTTGGCGCCCCGCATCCCTCCGGAACGGGCCTGCGTCTGCCTTGAGGGCCCTCTTTTTCCCGCCCGCGCCCCCGGCGCCGGCCGGGAGGCCCGCTCCTGGCGCAGGAAGGTGCCGCAAGGCGGAGCCGGGGGCTGCCTGCTCTGGCGGGGGCCGTCCCTCGTCTTGTCCCCCTGGCCATCCTTCGGGGCTTCCCGGCAGTCTGTTGGCATTCCGGTGCGGGTCGGCCTGTCAAGGGTGGCCGAAGGCCATCGCAACGCGACGCGACGAAGGAGCGCCCTTGCACGGGCCGGCCCGCACCGGAAGGACAATGGGCTGACGGGACGCCCCGGATGCTCCTCCGACCCCGGTCGGCCGGGATCCTGCTCCCGGATCCCGCCCCGCTCGCGTTCCCTCCGCCTCAGGCGCACCCTGGAGTGACAAGGGCGAGCCCTGGAGGTGATGCACCATGTCCACACTCGTCGGGTGGCACGTGGAGCTCGAATTCACCGAGGACGGTCACCGCACCACTGCGGCGGCCATGGTCAGACTCGGTGACGGCTCCGAGATGCGGGCGCGCGGCTACGCCATGCGTCACCCCTCCGACCCGGAGCAGCTGCGGGTCGGAGAAGAGATCGCCGGCGCACGTGCGCTGATGGATCTCGCGTCCCAGATGTTGCAGAAGGCGCACTCGGAGATCGATGAGGCGACCGGCCGGCACTCATACCCGCTGACCCACTGATCGCTACCGCTGCATCCCAGCCCGCGCGGCCCGCTCGCGCCCAGTGAGGGCGCGAGCGGGCCTTTCCCGTACCCGTCCGGTCGCTATCCGGCAACCGAACTGCCTGACGGAGGCGACGGTTTGGCCGTACCGGAAGCAACCGGGTCCGCCGCGTGAAGGTCGTCTTTTTTCGGGTCGGGCCCGGGAGCAGTACACGCACTGGGTAACCGCGGACCCGATGATCCTCAGGCGAATCAACCGCGTGATCGAGGAGATCCAGCGCACCCCGTTCGACGGGGCCAGAAGCCGGAACCGCTCAAGGAGATCCTGTCGGGTTGGTGGTCGCGGCGGGCCACGTCACATGGGGTCGGGCTCTTCGGGGGCCTCGTTGGGCTTGATCACGGCGAAGACCGCGCCCTGGGGGTCGGCCAGGACTGCCATCCGGCCGACGGGCATGTCGAAGGCGGGGGCCATGACGCTGCCGCCGGCCTCTTCGCAGGCGGCCTGCGTCGCGTCGGCGTCGGCCACGCGGAAGTAGGGCAGCCAGTGCGGCGGCGTTCCCTTCGGGTGCTGCTCCAGGGACATCATCCCGCCCACGACCCGGTCGTTGACCTTGAACTCGGTGTAGCCCTCGGCGCCGGGGATCTCGGAGGGGGCGGGCGTGATCGGAAGGATGGCGCTGTAGTACGCCGCGGCCTTCTGCGGGTCGGACGTGGCCAGCTCGTTCCAGGTCAGGGTGTTGTCCTCGTTGACGATCCCGGCGCCGGGGAAGGCCCCGGCCTGCCAGATGCCGTAGACGGCGCCGGTGGGGTCGGCGAGGACGGCCATCCGGCCGAGGTCCATGACCTCCGTCGGATCCATGATCGTGGTGCCGCCGGCGGCGGCACCCGCCCTGACCACCTCGTGCACGTCGTGGACGGCCAGGTACGTCGTCCAGACGGCCGGCGGCATCGGGTCGGGGGTGGACCCGTCGGGGTTCATCGCCTTCATGATCCCGGCTACCGGCTGCCCCTTGTAGTGGCAGACGGAGTACCCGCCGGTCTCGGGCGGGCCGACCTCGCCGGACCAGCCGAAGAGGCCGGCGTAGAAGTCGAGGGCGGCTTGCTGGTCGGGCACCATCAGGTCGATCCAGCACGGGGTGCCGGGTCTGTAGGAGCCGTTCATGGTGGGCACGGGGCCTCCGGGGGAGGGACGGGAGTTGGACGCGCCGTCCCCTACCCGGGGCTGCGGCCCGGAATCGGGCCGAACGAGTGACCGGTAGTCGGCCCGCGCCTGGCCGGTCCGCGCCTGGCCGGTCCGGACGATGTGCCCGGCCCGGCCGAGGACCGGGAGCGGCGCCCCGGAACTAGATCTTGAGCCCCGCGATGGCGTCGACGACGTCCGGGGGCGGGGCGGTCAGGACCAGGATGAGCAGCACCAGATTCAGCAGCAGGCCGACGCCCAGCGGCACGTCGAGCGGGCGGCGGAGGGCGGAGCGAGCGCGAATCAGGCCGAGGAGCGCCAAGACGAGGAACAGGAGCCACAGCAGGACGGGCACCCGGGCACCGAACAGGGCCAGGCCGGAGGCGGCGAGCAGCCCGGGCAGGAAGACGTCCCGGACCGGCTGCTCGGTGGACGGCCGCGGGCGGGGCGGCGGCGGGACCACCACGACCTGCGGGGCGGGCGGCGCCGGTCGGGCTGCGGGCTCCTCGGCGGGGTCAGGCTCGGCGGGCGCGAAGGGGATGGCGTGTGCCGTGACCGCGTTCAGGCCGATCGAGCCGAGGGCGGTGACGCCCTGACCGGCAGCCGCCGCGTACCCCTGCCCTGCGGGTAGCTGGGGAGCAGCAGGCAGGGGCACGGGCGTCGCCGCCGTCGTCGTCGACGGCACGGTCAGCGATGGCGGTAGCGGTGGCGGTGGCGGTGGCGATGGCGATGGTGGCAGGGGCACGGTCGTCGGCAGGGGCACGGCCGTCGGCGGTGCCGCGGGCGGCGGCCCAGACGACGGCGACACGGTCGACGGGGGCGCGGTCGACGGCGGCCCGGGCATCGGCGGCCCGGGCGGCGTTGACACGGTCGACGGGGGCACGGCCGTCGGGGGCACGGGCGACGGTGACACGGCCGTCGGTGGCGCCGACGTCGGCGGGGTTCCGTAGGCCTGGGCCGCGGCGGGGCCGTCGAGCAGTTGCTCCAGTAGGTCGTGCAGGAGCGCGGCGAAGGTCGCGTCGTGCTCCGCCTCGTCGGCCAGGGCGACCGTGGCGAGCGCGGTCGACGCGTCCCCCGGCTCGTTCCGGAGCCGGCGCAGGGCCTCCGTGCCCGACGCGGTGGCCCGCAGCCGGTCCTCCACGAGGACGCGTATGCGGGCCAGGAGCGCGGCCTGCCCGGCCGGGCTTTCCCCGGCACCCGTCAGGACGCTCAGCGCGGCGCGCGCCAGCCGTAAACCGTTCACGTTCCGTCTCCCCCTCGTGACTCCACCCCGGGACGGGAAGCCGATCGTACGGAGTCGGGGTCATCGCGGGCCAGGGGCCGACAGGTCCCGGCCACGGACCGGCCCGAAGACCGGAACGTCGTCCACGCCCCCGCCCCCTGCCGGCAGCAGCTGCCTGCAGGGGGGCGGGGGCACGGGGAACCGAAAAGCGGGAGCGTCAGAGGCGCTCGGGGGTGCGGATGCCGAGCAGGGACATGCCCTTGCTCAGCGTCCGGGCGGTCAGCTCGACGAGGAAGAGGCGGTTCTCCACCTGTTCCGGGGTCTCGGCCTTCAGGACCGGGCACTGGTCGTAGAACGCGGTGAGGTGCGAGGCCAGCTGGTACAGGTACGCGGCCAGCTTGTGCGGCGCGTACTCGGCGGCGGCGTCCGCGACGAGCTCGCCGAAGCCGTCCAGGTGCAGGCCCAGCGTCCGCTCGGCCGCGGCGAGCGGGAGCTCCGGGTGGGCGGCCGGCTCGACGTCGCCGGACTTCCGCAGGATCGACTGGATGCGTGCGTACGCGTACTGGAGGTACACGGACGTGTCGCCGTTCAGCGACACCATCTGGTCCAGGTCGAACTTGTAGTCGCGGGCCGCGGACGTGGACAGGTCGGCGTACTTCACGGCGCCGATACCCACGTACTGGCCGTTCTCCACGATCTCCTGCTCGCTCAGGCCCACCTTCTCGGCCTTCTCGCGGACCACGGCCGTGGCCCGCTCGACGGCCTCGTCCAGCAGGTCCACCAGCCGCACCGTCTCGCCCTCGCGGGTCTTGAACGGCTTGCCGTCGGCGCCCAGCACGGTGCCGAACGCCAGCTGCACGGCCTTGGTGTCCTCGTTCAGCCAGCCGGCCCGGCGGGCGGTCTCGAAGACCATCTTGAAGTGCAGCGACTGGCGGGCGTCCACCACGTACAGGAGGGTGTTCGCCTTCAGGTTGCCGACGCGGTCGCGGATCGCCGACAGGTCGGTGGCCGCGTAGCCGAAACCGCCGTCCGACTTCTGGACGATCAGCGGGGTCGGGTTGCCGTCCGGGCCCTTGAACTCCTCGAAGAACACGCACAGCGCGCCCTCCGAGCGGACCGCGACGCCCGACTCCTCCAGCAGCCGGCAGGTCTCCACCAGCATGTCGTTGTAGCCGGACTCGCCGACGATGTCCGGGTCCTGGACGTCCATGTCCAGCTTGTTGAAGACCGAGTAGAAGTAGATCTTCGACTCGTCCACGAACCGCTGCCACAGCGCGAGGGTCTGCTCGTCGCCCGCCTGGAGGTCGACCACCCGGGCCCGGGCCCGCGTCTTGAACTCCTCGTCGGAGTCGAACAGCGCGCGCGAGGCCTTGTACAGGCGGTTGAGGTTGGACATGGCCTCCTCGCCGGACACCGCGACGTCCGACTCGGCGGCCTTGTGGTCCAGCTCGTGCGGGTGCTCGATCAGGTACTGGATGAGCATGCCGAACTGGGTGCCCCAGTCGCCGATGTGGTGGCGGCGGACCACCTTCTCGCCCGTGAACTCCAGGATCTCGACCATCGCGGCACCGATCACGGCGGACCGCAGGTGGCCGACGTGCATCTCCTTGGCCACGTTCGGCTGCGCGTAGTCGATCACCGTGGTGCCGGCGTTCTCGTTCACCGGGACGCCGAGGCGGGCGTCCGCGGCGCGTGCCGCCAGCGTCTCGACGATCGCCCGGTCGGAGACGGTGATGTTGAGGAAGCCGGGGCCGGAGACCTCGATCTCCTCGATGACCCCGCCCTTGTCCAGGCCCTCGACCACCGTGGTCGCCAGCTCGCGCGGGTTGGCCTTGGCCTTCTTCGCGAGCGCCAGGATGCCGTTGGCCTGGAAGTCGGCCCGGTCGCTTCGTCGCAGCAGCGGGTCGGCCGCACCGGCCTCCGGCAGGGCGGAGGCGAGGGCGTCGGCGACGCGCTGATGGACGGAGGAAGCGAGGGAAGGGACCGAGGCCATGAGCTGCCGTTCCTGTGAGGTGTGCGGTGTGCGTGTACTTGGGTGTTCCGACAAGTGCCGAGTATCCCACGTGCCCGCGCCTCATTTCCCGGCATAAGAACGACCGCGCCCGCCCCTGGCGCGACGCCGGACCCCGCCGGCCCCGCCGCCACCCCACCCCGTGCCGCCCGGGGCCGCCGCGAAGCCGATCACGTTCGACCGGCCGCGAAAAGCAACCCCGAACCCCCTGCTTCCGTCTGGGAGAATGGCTGAAGCCAGCATTCGAGATAGAAGGACGTGTCGTGGCTCAGAGCAGCACCGAGACCGACTGGGTCTCCCGTTTCGCGGACGAGGTCATCGCCGAGGCGGAGCGCCGAGCACCCGGCAAACCTGTCGTCGTCGCGTCCGGACTCTCCCCCTCCGGCCCGATCCACCTCGGCAACCTCCGCGAGGTCATGACCCCGCACCTGGTCGCCGACGAGATCCGCCGCCGCGGTCACGAGGTCCGCCACGTCCTGTCCTGGGACGACTACGACCGCTACCGCAAGGTCCCCGCGGGCATCCCCGGTGTGACCGAGGAGTCCCACGCGCAGCACATCGGCCGCCCGCTGACCTCCGTGCCCGCCCCGGCCGGCTCCCCGTACCCGAACTGGGCCGAGCACTTCAAGGCCGCCATGGTCGAGTCCCTGGCCGAGCTGGGCGTCGAGTACGACCCGATCAGCCAGACCGAGCAGTACACCTCGGGCGCCTACCGCGAGCAGGTGCTGCACGCGATGAAGCACCGCGGTGACATCGACGCGATCCTCGCCCAGTACCGCACCAAGCCCAAGGCCGCCAAGAAGTCGCAGAAGCCGGTCGACGAGGCCGAGCTGGAGGCCGCCGAGGGATCCGGCGCCGCCTCCGAGGACGACGGCAGCGCCGAGGGTGCGGAGTACTTCCCGTACAAGCCGTACTGCGGCGAGTGCGGCAAGGACTTCACCAAGGTCACCTCGTACGACGACGAGACGACCGAGCTGACCTACGTCTGCACCGAGGACGAGTTCACCGAGACGGTCAAGCTCAGCGAGTTCAACCGCGGCAAGCTCGTCTGGAAGGTCGACTGGCCGATGCGCTGGGCGTTCGAGGGCGTCGTCTTCGAGCCCTCCGGCGTCGACCACTCCTCGCCCGGCTCCTCCTTCCAGGTCGGCGGCCAGGTCGTGCACATCTTCGGCGGCGAGCAGCCGATCGGCCCGATGTACGCGTTCGTCGGCATCAGCGGCATGGCCAAGATGTCCTCCAGCAAGGGCGGCGTCCCGACGGCGGCCGACGCGCTGAAGATCATGGAGCCGCAGCTGCTGCGCTGGCTGTACGCCCGCCGCAAGCCCAACCAGAGCTTCAAGATCGCCTTCGACCAGGAGATCCAGCGGCTCTACGACGAGTGGGACAAGCTGGAGGCCAAGGTCGCCGACGGCTCCGTGCTGCCCGCCGACGCCGCTGCCCACAGCCGTGCCGTCCGCGTCGCCTCGCACGAGCTGCCGCGCACCCCGCGCCCGATGCCGTACCGGACCCTGGCGTCCGTCGTCGACGTCACCGCCGGCCACGACGAGCAGACCCTGCGGATCCTCTCCGACCTGGACCCGTCCAACCCGCTGACCTCCCTCGACGAGGTCCGCCCGCGCCTGGACCGCGCCGAGAACTGGATCACCACCCAGGTCCCGGCCGACCAGCGCACCCTGGTCCGCGAGGAGCCCGACGCCGAGCTGCTGGCCTCCCTGGACGACGAGGGCCGCCGCTCGCTGGAGCTGCTGCTGGAGGGCCTGGACTCGCACTGGTCGCTGGACGGCCTGACCACCCTGGTCTACGGCGTGCCGAAGGTCATGGCCGGTCTCGACCCCGAGGCCAAGCCGACGCCGGAGCTGAAGGTGGCCCAGCGCCAGTTCTTCGCCCTGCTCTACCGCCTCCTCGTCACCCGGGAGACCGGGCCGCGCCTGCCCACGCTGCTCCTCGCGGTCGGCGCGGACCGGGTGCGCAAGCTCGTCGCCGCCTGACCGTGACGGACAGGGGGCCCGCCGGGTATCCGGCGGGCCCCCTCCCGTTCCGGGGGCCGGGCGGGAAGGGGAGGTCGGCGAGCGCCGGGAGGACCAGCGGCTGCGCTACGGGCCCCTCGCGCTCACCCGGTAGGCGCTGCCTCTGTGGCCCGGCTACGCCTTCGAGCGGCGGCACCACCCAACCCGGCGTTTTCGGTGGTTCCTGTGCTGCGGGCGACCTTCGTCCGGGCCGCCGGGCCCCCGGCCAGGGACCGGCATCCGGAGCAGCGGTGGCGGATCGACCGCCGGCGGGACCGTCCTCGCCCAGCTCGGCCGGCATCTCGTCGCGCAGGGCGGCGACGAGCCCGGACGACGGCAGGCGGTACTTCCTGCGGTTCGGCCGGGGCCTGCTCCAGGAGAGCGCGCCCCTCCAGGTGGAGCCGAAGCCCTGGCGGGCCCGGCGGCCCCGACCCGGTAGCCGGGCGCGCCGGTTGCGGCGCGCCCTACGCGATGTGCTCGTTCTCCAGGTCGCGCTGGTAGCGCTGCTTCAGCTCCGGCACCAGGCGGCGGAGGATGGACGCGCCGCGCGGGTGCACGATCCCGAGGCGGTCGGCGAGGTGTGCTTCCACCTGCTCCGGCTCCGGGATCCCGTTCTTCTCGTCGACGTACGCCCGGAAGACCTCGTACGCGGCCTCCTCGAACTTCGCCTCGTCGACGGCCTCGGCCGCCGCCGCGGCCTCCGGCCGCTCCGTGGCCCGTGCCCCGTCCACCGGGGCCGGGAACAGGGCGTCCTGGCTGTCGTTCTCCGCCTGGGCGTCCAGTGCCCGCTGGGCGGCCCGTGCCTGCTGCTGGGCGGCGAGCGCCTGCTGCTGCTGGGCGGCCAGGGCCTGCTCCGCCTCCGGCAGCTCGGGGCCGGCCGGAGCCATCACCGGGATGGGCTCCAGGCCCTCCACGTACTGCGGGTTGTAGCCGCCTTCGTACGCGGCCTGCGGGGCCTTCGGCCCGGCGAACCAGGCGCTGTCGTGGGGCGCGGGCATGGCGGTCGGGTCGACCGCGAACGCCGGCTGGGCGTGCTGCTTCGGCACCGGGACCTGCGTCTGGTCCGGGACCGGGACCTGGCCGGGGACCTGGCCCGCGGCCTGGTCCGGCACCTGGCCCGGCACCTGGACCGGAACCAGCTGCTGCGGCCCGTTCGCCGTCTGCAACTGCCCCTGGCCGGACCCGGCGGGCTCCTGCTGCGGCACGGCCGCCCCGCCCGTCTCCAGGGCCGGCGCCCGCGTCCCCGCGGCCACCGGAGGCAGCAGCGCCGGGTCGATCCCTGCCGCGGCCAGCCCCTCCGGGGCCGTCTGTGACAGCGGTACGCCGATCCGGGCCAGCCGCAGCGGCATCAGCGCCTCCACCGGTGCCTTGCGGCGCCAGGCGCGCCCGTACCGGGCCTGGAGCCGCGCCTGGTAGATCAGCCGGTCCTGCTCCATGCCGACCGCCTGCTCGTACGAACGCAGCTCCCACAGCTTCATCCGCCGCCACAGCTTGAAGGTGGGGATGGGCGAGAGCAGCCAGCGGGTCATGCGGACGCCCTCCATGTGCCGGTCCGCGGTGATGTCCGCGATCCGGCCCACGGCGTGCCGCGCCGCCTCCACCGTGACCACGAACAGCACCGGGATCACGGCGTGCATGCCCACGCCCAGCGGGTCCGGCCAGGCCGCGGCGCCGTTGAACGCGATGGTCGCCGCGGTCAGCAGCCACGCCGTCTGGCGCAGCAGCGGGAAGGGGATCCGGATCCAGGTCAGCAGCAGGTCCAGCGCCAGCAGCACGCAGATGCCCGCGTCGATGCCGATCGGGAACACCAGCGAGAAGCTGCCGAATCCCTTCTTCAGCGCGAGCTCGCGGACCGCGGCGTACGAGCCCGCGAAGCCGATGCCCGCGATGACGACGGCTCCCGCGACCACGACGCCGATGAGTATCCGGTGCGTTCGAGTCAGCTGCATCGCGGCCACCCGCGATCCCCTCCCCTTGTCGAGCTACGGCAGGCACAGCGTACGGCCGACTGTACGGGTGACTGAATGTCAGCCTCCACTCAGTCCTGCCGGTCCGCTGCGGATCTCCCGCGAATGGGTCGATGCCTACTGGGCCGACGGGGAAGCCTGCTGGTCAGGCTGCTTCGGCTGCTCGCCGGCGGAGCCGACCGAGGCGACGATCTCCTTGGCCGCGTTGATCGCGTTCTCCAGGAGTTTGGCGTGATCCGGTGCCCCGGCGCCCTCGTAGGCGGCACCGTTGTAGTCGACGGTGACGACCACGTTCTGGGTGCGGGCCACGACCGTGGTGTTGAAGAAGTCCACGTCCTTCTTCACGCCGAAGAGGATGGAGGTGGCCTGGTCACCGACGCCGCCGGCCTGCTCGGCCTTCACGTCCTTCGCGCCCTCGGTGGCCTTCGCGGCCTCGATCTGCTTGTTGTACTGCTCCTCGGCGCGCTTGTTCGCGCTGCCGAGCGAGGCGTGCGACTCGTAGCGGACCAGGGAGACCGACAGCCAGCGGTACTGCGATCCCTTCAAGCCGTCCTCGTCCAGGCCGTTCCAGGAGCAGCTGGCGCGGGTGGCCAGGTCGTTCGACTTGGTGGCCGTGCCGTTCTTGTCCTTGGCCTCCGGGACCAGGGTCTCGATGGTCTTTTCCTGGACGGTCTTGCAGGGCTCGGGCAGCGTCGCGAAGGCCGCCTTCTCCAGTGCCGTCGACGGCTTGCCGCTCGGCTTGGCGGAGGCCGAGGCGCCGGCCTTCTTGCTGCTGTCGGATCCCTTGCCCTTGCCCTTGTCCGAATCGGAGGAGCATCCGGTGGCGGCGAGGATCACCGGTATGACGGCTGCGCAGGCGAGCACGCGGGTGAGGCGCGAGGCTGATCGGTGCATGGTTCCTTCAGTACGTTGTGGGCGCGTTGTGGTGAACGCGGCGCGGGCGCGGGACCCGAGCAACGGTAGCCCGATCCGGAGTGCGCCTGCTGTGCGCGCGGTCACCCCGGGGGCGGCCGCGGCCGCGTTCAGTCGTTGAACCGCTCGACGAGGGCCGCGGCCAACTGCCGTGCCTTGTCCTGGGTTTCGGGGCTGGAGGGGATCGTGCCGGGCAGTGCGGGCTGCACGCTGTACTCGACGGTGACGATGACGTTCGCGGTGCGGAACACGATCCGGACGTTCCGCGCCTGGACGGTGCTGGCGCCGGCCGCGCTCAACTTGTCCTCGATGAAGGCCTCGGAGCCGAGCCCTTCGAGGACGCGGGAGCCGAGCTCGGGCGCGGGCGTGGCGCCGGGGGTACCGCCGGGGGTGCCGCCGGGCGTGGGCGTGCCAGAGGTGGGCGCGGGCGGGGCGGCCGGGGCACCGGACGGCGGCGGGCTCGCCGCGGGGGCCGCTCCGGACGGCGCCGCGCCGCTCGGGGCGGCGCCGGTCGCTGCGGTCGGGGTGGCGGCGGGGCCCGGGAAGGGCAGGTGCGCGTCAGTGAGGCGGCGGACGTAGACCTGCTTGGCCTTGTCGTCGTCGCTCATGGTCGCGCGGTCGTACGAGACGACCCGCTCGAAGCGGACCGCCAGCAGTCGGGTCTCCTCGTGGGTCTGCGCCGTCCACCGGCAGCCGACGTGCCGGTCGGCGTCGTAGGACGTGTCCGCGGAGCCCGCGTACAGCTGGGTCCGCTGGTCCTCGGTGAGGGTGGGCGCGGCAGGGAGCATCGCCTTCAGGCGCTTGCCGTCGGCGGCCTTGCAGGGGGCGGGCAGGCTGCGGTATTTGCCGGCCGGTGCGGGTGCGGGGGAGCTGTCGCCGGCCTTGGCATCGGTGGCGCCGCCGCCTCCGGACCCGCTGGTGCACCCGGTCAGGCCGGCCGCCCCGGCCACGAGCGCGGTGAGCATCGCGATGCCCGGCAGGGCTCGCCGTACCGCCTTGCGCTGCACGTCCACTGGCTCCCTTCGACCGGCCGGCCGCCCGGCGGTCAGGAAAAATGCGTTGCCGCGCTTCGGGCGCGGCTGGACACAATGTCTATCGCACACGCCGGTACCGGCGCCGGTCCCCTGTCCGATTCGGGGCCAGAAGCGAGGGTTTTTGCCCAATCTGATTTTTCCATTGTTTTCGGGGGATTAAGACGTTATGTCGTACGTAGAGGTTCCGGGCGCGAAGGTTCCGATCCGGATGTGGACAGATCCGGCGTCGGTCGAGCAGGGCGCGATGCAGCAGCTGGAGAACGTCGCGACCCTCCCGTGGATCAAGGGCCTGGCTGTCATGCCGGACGTCCACTACGGCAAGGGCGCCACCGTCGGCTCCGTGATCGCCATGAAGGACGCGGTGTGCCCGGCGGCGGTGGGCGTCGACATCGGCTGCGGCATGTCGGCGGTCAGGACCTCCCTCACGGCCAACGACCTCCCCGGCGACCTGTCGGCGCTCCGCTCCAAGATCGAGCGGGCCATCCCGGTGGGAGCGGGCATGCACAAGGAGGCCCTGGACCCGGCGCGCCTGTACGGCTTCCGGGACTCCGGCTTCGGCGACCTGTGGCAGCGCTTCGACTACGTCGCGGACGCGGTGAAGTACCGCCGGGACCGGGCGCTGCGGCAGATGGGCACCCTGGGCAGCGGCAACCACTTCTGCGAGGTGTGCATCGACACCTCCGGCTCCGTGTGGCTGATGCTGCACTCCGGCTCCCGGAACATCGGCAACGAGCTGGCCGACTTCCACATCAACGTGGCCCGCGGCCTCGACCACAACCAGAACCTGGTCGACCGCGACCTCGCGGTCTTCCTCGCGGCCACGCCCGAGATGGACGCGTACCGCAACGACCTCTTCTGGGCGCAGGAGTACGCGAAGTACAACCGGGCCGTGATGATGAGCCTCCTCAAGGAGGTCTTCCGCAAGGAGTTCCGCAAGGCGAAGGTCTCCTTCGACCAGGAGATCAGCTGCCACCACAACTACGTGGCGGAGGAGCGGTACGACGGCATGGACCTGCTGGTCACCCGCAAGGGCGCGATCCGGGCCGGCAGCGGGGACTACGGGATCATCCCCGGCTCGATGGGCACCGGCTCGTACATCGTGAAGGGCCTCGGCAACGAGAAGTCCTTCAACTCGGCCTCGCACGGAGCGGGCCGGAAGATGAGCCGCACGGCGGCCAAGAAGCGGTTCTCGGCGAGGGACCTGGCGGAACAGACCAGGGGCGTGGAGTGCCGCAAGGACGCGGGCGTGGTCGACGAGATCCCGGGCGCGTACAAGTCGATCGAGCAGGTCATCGACCAGCAGACCGACCTGGTCGCGGTCGTCGCCAAGCTCAAGCAGGTCATCTGCGTCAAGGGCTGAGCCCGGGACGCAGCTGACGGGGGGGTGGAAGGGGCCCGGCCCAACGTGCGGGGCCGTGCCGGGTAGGGCCCCCGGGGCCGCAGAGCGCCCCGGGGCCCCTGGGGTTGGGAGGCAGGGGCCCGGGGCGGGCCACCCAAA